>JAWKTX010000008.1:300000-413227 GCA_041398825.1 Planctomycetaceae bacterium
AGCCTGTTGTTGCCTGAAATCGAACGTGATCTCGATTTGAAGCGTCACGGTTACGAAGTCCTTCGTCGAGTGCCTTCGTCATTCACTCCGTTTGAGGATGGTCGTCATCTGTTTCTTGGCCCGGATGCGGCTCAGAATCAATCGGAAATCGGTAAGTTCTCGCAACGTGATGCGGAACGCTTTCCGCAGTATGAAAAACTGCTCACGCAGATTGCGGAGAAACTGGAACCGGTGCTCAGCAATACGCCGCCCGATCTGTTGCCTATGCCTGCTGAATGGCGACGCACATCCTGGGGAAAAAAACTGCGTGACTTCCGGACCAGTGCATCGATCTACCGCGCTTTTGGTACGTTGGGCAATCGATTGCCGGAGGCGATCGAACTCCTGACCGGCGCGGCGCGACCGATTCTTGATCGCTGGTTCGAGTCTGATGAACTCAAGGGGACGCTCGCCACCGATGCCATCATTGGCAACTTTCAGAGCGTGTCAGCTCCCGGGACGGCTTACGTTTTACTCCATCACGTGATGGGTTCGTCCGGTGGAGCTCGCGGAGTCTGGGGCTATGTTCGGGGCGGAATGGGGCAGCTGTCGGAAGCCATCGCCAGTGCTGCTCGCGAGGCCGGTGCGGAAATTCGATTCGAGTCAGAAGTGGCCGAAATTCTGGCGGAACAAGGCCTGGTGAAAGGCGTGCGTCTGACGACCGGCGAATGCTTTGAATCATCAACTGTCGCGTCCGGTGTTGATGCCAACCTGACCTTCCGAAAATTTCTCAGCGAACATCACCTGCCGGAAGATTTCCGTCAGGCCGTTGATCGAATCGACTACAGCAGTGCGTGTGTCAAGATTAACCTGGCGATGAGTGAGCTTCCAAAGTTCTCTTGTCTGAATGGGAAGTTCGATTCGGGCTCATCGCCTGGCCCGCAGCACAACGGCACAATTCACATCAATGCCCGCATGCAGGACCTGGAAGACGCCTGGTTCGATGCTGTCAGTGGAAGGCCTTCGCGCAAGCCAATCGTCGAAATGACAATTCCAACATCGGTGGATTCCACGATCGCCCCGCCGGGAATGCACATTGCATCGATGTTTGTGCAGTACGCTCCTTACCATCTCGGCAACGGAACCTGGGACGATCATCGCGAAGCATTTGCAGATGCGTGCATCGAACAGGTGAATCGTTTCGCTCCAAACTTTGCAGCGTCTGTGGTTCACCGACAGATATTGACGCCCGTAGATATCGAACGCATTTACGGCCTGACCGGCGGGAACATCTTTCAGGGCGCCATGCCGCTGCATCAACTGTTCAGCATGCGACCTGTCGCTGGCTGGAGCGACTATCGGACTCCACTGGAAGGACTCTACCTTTGTGGAAGCGCAGCGCATCCGGGTGGTGGCGTGATGGGGGCCTGCGGGCGCAATGCGGCCCTGGAAATCCTGCGGGATCACCGTTGATCCTTCTTTCAGGAGGACCTTATCGTGCATTGATGCGATAAGGATGGTATCGGACGCGGCTGATTTGCAGCGGCTTAGCGTAGCGTAGCTGTCCGTTGAAAAACCGGGACAGGCACCCTGGATCAAAGGAAAGCGTCGTGTTTTAAGGTTTCCTGCTCGAGCCAGTCCCGTTCTTCAGCAGGTTGCTAAGTTAGATGACATCTTCGATCTCTGTGTAGACGAAGGTGACGCCGCCGGTTGCGTAATTGGGGACATCCGCCACGGCCGCCTGCCCTTCGGGTGACGCGAGGATTTCGTCCAGCTGTTCTCGCGATTCTGCGACCAGATCTGCCATGTAATACCACGGCGACGGAGTTCCGTCTGCCAACCCCTGAACTTTCCCAATTGTCCACCGCCGGAGGCCGACCATGCGTTTTGCAAGTGGGATGTGGATTTCCTTGTAATAGCGATCAAAGGCTTCCGGATCATCGGGGTGTCCGTACAGGACGAGCAGTCTGATCATGGAGCGATACCCTGATAAAGGCTGGTAGAATGGTGGCTCACTGGACCCGCAGGCGGGATTATCGCCCAAACCGCTTCAGGCAATTTTGAGATGTGTTACTGTCTTCCACAGAATTCTGCAAACCGTCGAAAGTGTGGAGCTTGATTGGTGGGGGTCTGTACTGACCGGAGTCTGCGACATTCTTCTGTGTTCTGCCAGCTGCTAACAGCCTGTTGAAACACGGGACTGGCTCGGCCAAAAGACCTCAAAACACGCTGGTTTCCGGGTTTTTCAAAGGACAGCTAAGACAAAAGTCGGGTGCTTCCAGAACGCTCGTTGACTTCGCGCACATGTTTATACAATAATGTATAAATACATTCGCGTATTAATTCGCTGGGGGGGTTTGGGATGCGGAATATCACAGGTCCACCGGTTGAGAACGATGATTTCTTCGATCGGAGCGAAGATCTTGTCGGATTTATCCGCGAATTTGTGAATCAGAGCAGCGTTTTGCTGGTGGCCCCGCGGCGTGTTGGAAAGTCTTCACTGGCTCTGGAACTCAGCCGAATCCTGCGTCCGCTGACCTTAAGTCCGGAGATGGAAGCTCGGCTTGAGTCCGCCAATTTGCTGACTGCGACCAAAGCAACGGCCTGGCTCCCCGTGTATTTTTCGGCAGAAGGTTGTTCCGATGATGTCGACTTTGCCGACAGGCTGGTTCGATCGCTCAAGGACGGCGGGCTCAGGGCTGACGGTTTGCAGCAACTGGAATCACTCATCCAGCGGGTCCGCAGTGGTCTGGGAATCCGGCGGGTGGATGGTGGATTGAATATGGAACTTTCCGATGCGGCCGAGGTACAAGGCACGTCACTCGGGAGGGAAATCGAAAGTCTGTTTCGCAGAATCGAAGCGCAGTCAGATGATTCGGTCGTGATTATCATTGTCGACGAATTGCCGGAGCTGTTGTTGACGCTGTCCAGAGACTCCGGTGGTGACCATCGCGCAGAGCAGTTCCTGCACTGGCTTCGCCGAATGCGGCAGACCTATCGGAAACGCATCCGTTGGATGTTCCTTGGATCCATTGGTCTGGACACGTTTACGGATCAGCGTGGTATCCGGAAAACGATCAACGACCTCGTGACACGTAGTGTCGGGGCCTATTCGCCGGAAGTAGCGGACCGCTTTCTTGAGAAGCTTGGGCGATCAAATCATCTGCTGCTTACGCCGGAAGTGCGGAAAGAGATTCTGGCGAAAGTTGGCTGGCCGCTGCCGTATCATCTGCAACTGATCTTTCATGCGCTGGTTCAATTGAACCTGTCTGCAGAAGTGACGGCTGCGGATGTGCAGAAAGCACTGGAAGAACTGCTGCAGCCCGGTGGTTATGGTTACTTCGATACCTGGCGGCAACGCTTAAAAGAACAATTCTCGCAGGCGGATGCCAATGCTGCCCGCATTATTCTGAAGCTGCTGTGCCAGCATCCTCAGGGGCTTGGACGTCAGCGATTGTTTGACGAACTGATGAGTCAGACGCAGGCGGATCCCGGTGAGACGGAAGAACGCCTCTCCGATCTGTTGATGATCTTGTGCCGCGACGGCTATCTGATGACGAACGTCGACCGTTACACGTTTCGGTCTTTCCTGCTGAGGGAGTACTGGTATCGGCGGGAGGTTCGGTGATGGAGAATCCTGACAAACATCCGGCTCTGCCGCTGCATCGCATGCGGGTTTACAATCCCGGACGCATGACGGATGTGGAAATTGAACTGGCTTTTGTGGCTCGCAGGGACACGCTTCAGAGAATTCTGCAGGACGTGACTGCTGAGGAGCCAAACGGCCGACCGCAGCATCATTTGATTATTGGTCAGCGCGGTATGGGTAAGACGACTCTGTTGTTGCGCATCGCTGCCGCGCTGCGCAGTGAACAGTATCGCCATAAGTTCATTCCACTTGTTTTTGCGGAAGAACAGTATTCCGTGGATCGTTTGTCACGATTCTGGCTGAACTGTCTGGATGCGCTGGCGGACAGTTGCGAACGTGAGCGCCTGCAGGACGATGCCGAACGGATCGACAGGATTATTTCCGATCTCCCGCGATCAGCCGGTTCCACGATGGAGAAAGATCACGCGGCAGCGGTCGCAGCGCTGGATGCGTTCATGCAGGAATCGGCCACACTGAATCGGCGCCCGGTTCTGCTGGTTGATAATCTGCAAATGGTGTTCTCCCGCACTGTCCAGCAGCAGCATGAATTCCGTGAAACTCTGATGCGTCCCGGGGCCCCGATTGTGGTGGCTGCCGCTCCACAGCGTCCTCCCGAGCTGGATGATTACGGAGCTGCGTTTTACGACCAGTTCAAGAGTCACTACCTGCGTCCGCTGACAGCAGACGGAATGCGGGAAGTGATGTTGTCACTTGCTGATCAGGCGGGCCGAAACGACATTCGCCAGCACATTGTGCAGAATTTCGGGCGACTCCAGGCGCTCCATCAGCTCACCGGAGGTAACCCACGAACAACGGTCCTGCTGTTTCATTTGTATGCGGAAGATTGTTCTCCATCGGTTGCGGACGATCTGGAAAAACTGCTGGATGATGTGACGGCGTTATACAAGGCACGGTTTGAGGACCTTCCACACCAGCAGCAGTTGATTGTGAGTGCGATTGCAGAACACTGGGATCCAGTCGACAGCCGCACCCTCTGTCAGACAACCGGACTGGCAGCCGGAAAAGTCAGCAGCCAGCTCGATCGACTGATGAAGACGGGCGTGATTGAAGATGTCGAACTTTACGGTACGACTCGTCGGGGCTATCAGTTGGCGGAGCGATTCTTCAATGTCTGGTTCTTGATGAGACACGCGTCTCGTCGGCAGCGCCGGCAAATTGCATTTCTGACCCGTTTCCTGGAAACGCTCTACGAACCCACGGAACGCGAAAGCATCGCTCGACAGATGTCACTGGAACGCGGCATGAGTCGTGGTCGAATGCTGATGAGTCTTGCTGTGGCCGATACGCTGGTAGATTGTCCGCTGAAATCGGACCTCACACGCAACACGCAGCTGGAAGCGCTGGAGCAGCAGCGAAGGACCGCTCAGGCAGAAGCGGACCGTCTTCTGAACCTGAAGGACGTGTCGAATGAAGTTCAGGAATTCGATCAGCTGCGAAATCGACTTCGAGACCGCCTGGGGATCGAACTCAGCCACCGCGTCCTGGGTGACTGGCGTTTTCTGACGTCGGGACGAAGAGAACAGCTGGCCGCCAGAGCCGCGTTTTCTGACGATGAACGCGCACTGATCACGAAGGAGCTGGAATCCAATCGAGTACTGGATGAGAAGTTGTATTCACCGGAGACGCTGGACTGGCTTGCAGAGCGAATGAGCTCCGGACAACTGTGTTCCGCAGTGCACGCAGCGGAATGGGAGCGGGCCATCGATGCGGCAGATCACCACGCGGAACGCATTCGAATGATTCTGGGTGCCATGCCCGAATCAGTGGCAGCACAGTTGACGGAGAAAACACAGGACCTTGCCGCGAGAATTCTTCAGCCGACTGCGGACGCCGATGCAGAGGAGTTCTACCAGTACGCTGTTTACCTGCATTTGAAACTCAGGAGATATACAGATTCAGAAGCGGCTTACCGGACGGCCATTCAGCGCGATCCTGCGTTTGCCAGACCGTGGAATGGGCTGGGGGCTCTGCTGAAGAACTGCCTTCAACGCTATGAAGAAGCAGAAGACGCCTACCGACGCGCCATAGAACTTGACCCATCGAATGCATGGCCGTGGAACAACCTGGGGAATCTGCTTCAGTATCATCTTGATCGTTATGAAGAGGCGGAAAGTGCCTACCGTCGAGCCATTGATCTGGACCCTTCGTATGCCTGGCCGTGGATTGGTTTGGGAAATCTCTATTGCGACGCGCTGCACAGGTTTCAGGATGCTGATGATGCATTTACGAAAGCCATGGATTCTGAGGCCACCCGAATTTCTGCGTTGCTGAACCGCATTTTTCTGCAGCGAGATTTTCTGGGAGATCCGGAGGCTGCTCGCCGCCTGATGGAGAGCGTCCCGGACGACCATTCGGCGTGGTTTCATGACACGTTTCTGCTGCATCAGGCTGTCTTTTGCGCCTACGATCAGAACTGGGGACTTGCCGCAGAACGACTGGAGCAGGCTCTGGACCAGCTGCATGATGGACTTCCGGCTTACACGGCCGACGACTGGTCGCGCACCGCAGCAGTACTGCTGCATCTGAACTATGGGCAGCCAATGCTGTCTTTGCTGGAAAAGCGCGGTGATGAGCGACGACTGCGACCGTTCTATGAGGCCGTTCGAGCTCACGTGGGCGGCGACCGGCGTCTGTTGTTGAACATTGCCGTCGAAGTGCGTCAGGCTGCCGAATGGATTTTCGACCAGATTGCCCTGCGAAGAAGATGGCTTCCCGAATCCACGATGGCAAAACGGGAGTGACAGCATTGCCAGTTGGTCCTGCCTCGGTCAAAGGTCAGGACCATTTCATGACACATTCACTGGATCCGTTCTGGAGTTTTGCCTGCTGCCTACCACTGGCACAGGGTTTCGACCTGAGCGGCAGAGCCGTCACGAAGCCAGCCATCCAGCTGAGCGGGATCTTTCAGTTGCTGGCCTCTTACTGTGGGGACAGCGATAAAGCGACTGTTCACGTCGCTCAGCGCGGTCATGTCTCCCCAGAGTTTTTCAAACTGTGATACGGGGAAGATATCTTCCTGACCATGTCCCCAGCGTTTCTTCACATCTTTCAGTGTGATGTAGGTTGGCATGCGGCGGCCGAGTTCCCGGATGGCTTCATCAATCCGCTTGCTGTCATTCAGGCACGAACGTGTCAGACCAAATGCGGTCAACAGTCGATCGATGTCAATCCAGGTCGACATGGAGTTGTACCATGACAATTTGAATTCTTCGTCCTCACGTGGCATCGCAAGGCCCTCAACCAGACGGACTCGACCATCGACTTTCGCCAGTCCGCCGCCGCGATCTTCCAGCCGCCGACTAATAACTTCGAACGACAGGTCGGCATTGGATTGAATGTGCAGGCCCAGGCAACCGGCATCCAGAGATGCTCCCAGTGTGTCGATGTTGTGCAACAACAGATACTTCAGCTGTGGTTGTTCGGCAAGAACATCTTTCAGCGTACCATTGCGCAGCAGGTTGGGAATTTCGTACCAGTGGCCCACCGGGTGCATGCATTGCCAGGGCAGATTGTCTGTGTAGTCTGCTGCTTCGCCTGCAGTGCGTGCCCAGTTGATCAAGGCCGCTCGCAGACTGATTTTGACTTTTTCCTTTTGTTGATCCAAGACTTGCTGAGCGACTTCTTCCCATGCGAACTGCAGATCGCGAACGGTTGGGATCATGCGGAGTCCAACCGAAGCTCCTCGGGAAACCTTTACGTTTTGACCGGCATACCGCTTTTCGACTTCATGTCGAATAGGAGCATCCGTCAAATAGCCGGTGGTCACAATGTGGACGGGCTGCCTGCCGAATTCTCGGGCTACTTTGCGAGTTTTAGCAAAGTGAATGTCCAGAAACGATCGGTACCTGCCAGCCATCCGGCAGAACGGATTCAGCGCCTTGACCACTCCCGCGCCTTGTGTCCATCGGCTGCCAACACCGGCGGCGAGCGTAATCACGCCGACTTCGCCATTCGAAAGTGCGTTTCTTCCGAGTTCGACGATGTCCGGTGCAATGGTTCGACGGGCATCCATGATGTCGGTGGCTGCCACATCTTCAATTCGAACGTTGCTGTGAAGACGGTTTTGCGAGAGTCCCAGTCGTCCGCTCTTCAGGTCTTCGCGCAGTTGTTCGTGGGCCACCGGATCGAAGCCGTTGTCACGCAGTAAATCCTCCAGCCTTCCGGATTGTTCTGCTTCTCTGGCTGTGGTGGGCAGTATGCGATTTATCAGACGCACGGCCAGATCTGAATGCTGTCCGGAACTGCCCGCGTCGCGACAGGCATTTCCAACGCGTTCGAGTTCTGATCGAACCATCGGTGAAAGCTCGCTGATCCCTTTCCGCAGCCAGGCGGGAACCATCAGCGCGTGATAGCCGATCGGAACATCACCATCGTGTCGGAGTTCGGCAAAGGTTCCATGATCGTTGATTGCAAAATCGTAGACGACCGGGTCCATCGCAAATGGAACGCTGGCTTCCATGCTTCGTTTCACCTCAACCATCTTCACCTGCAGCCAGTCCTGGGCTTCGCTGCGCACGGCCGGGTCAAAGATGAATCCCATCCCGCCGCCGGCCATGCCTCCCAGCATCCAGAATCCATGAAAATTCGAGCCGTACTTTGCCTGACACTCCTGAACGAGTCGTTCGGTGTAGGCGTTGCTGCACCAGGGGATGATGGCCTGCAGTGGTTCATGGAAATTGCGATGTGTGGCACGTCCGACACCAGGAATATCCCCGGCCTTCAGTGCTTTGGTGATGTCGTCCAGCAAACCGATTGCATCTTTGCGCGCCGCCCATTCGGCTTCGGATCGCAACAGATATTTCTCCGTCACCATTTCCAGAATTGGCCCGACGTTTTGAGCCATTCCGCCGTGAACAAGGACCAGACTGTCCTGCAGTCTCGCTCGTGTTTCCGCGCTGACTTCCTGCTGAGTGAACACGTGATGTTTTGGCATTAGTCGCCCGCGACTAATTCCGAATTCAGGATCATCCGCTTCTGCGATACTTCCCTGAATCAGCTTGATGCCTGGCCAAACGCCGCCTGAATCCTGCCAGCCTCCGCCCGAACCACCGATCCATTCTCCCAGGATCGCACGGGCGGCCACAATGCGGCGGTCCGATTCGGCAAGTTCCCCGGTCAGGGCCGAGACCTGCCCGGTAGCTCGCATGCAGATTGAAATCAATGATCCAAGAAGATTTGTCGAAACGGCCAGCCGCGATCCTTTCGGGATGTCGTTCACGCGACTCACAACTTCCAGACCCAGTCCCGGTCCGATCATCCGCGAAAACACGTCCGCGATTCTTCCGCCGCAACCTTCCATGCCCGGCGGTATGATCCCTGCGGCAATGATGGCACCTTTTAGTAGTCCCAGATAGTCACGGGCAAAGTCGAAGACTTCGTTGATGTTTTCAATTTCGACTCGGGCGTCCAGGTCGATACTGACCAGCCGAAGGACTGGTTCATCGATGACACGAAGGCTGCAGTCGATGGGTGGAACCGGCTTCTGATGTCGGCCACGGACAGCCAGATCCACCGAAGCGTTGATTACCCGTGCGCCTTCCGGAAAGTCCATTCCCAGAAAGAAGATGTCGCTCCAGCCGCTGTGCGAGAAGTCCATGCGGACGGCTGTTCGTTCGCGAAGAACCGGGTAGCCACTGATATCTTCACCCGTGCGCAGTAGCTCAGGGCGAATGCGCAGGGGAACGTCTTCGGGATGTCCTGTTCGAAACATCCACTGGTTGCCCCGGACCGTGCGCACGCTACGGCGAACCTGATCCGCCAGCGTTTGAAATGCCAGCTTGTGATAGGCTTCTGCCAAAGCACTGCTCAGCGTGATGGACGGTCCGTCCTGATGTTGTCGAGTCAGGAAGACGTCAATGGCTTCCGGGAAACGACGATTCAGCAGATGTTCATAGCCATTATAGGGGATGGTTCCGCATTCGCGTCCAGCCAGTTGACCCGGCATGTGAAAACGATGGATCGCGTAGAGAAAGAACAGGGCTCGAACACGTTCGTAAAGGTTATCGGCCCTGCGACGAAACGTGTCCAGCACTGCGCATTCCGCCAGTAATTGTTGAGCGGTCAGGTCGCTGCAGAAACGGTCCAGCGAAGCATCCCGGATGTTGGCGTCCGAGGATGTGATGATGTCGATGAGTGATGGCATGGCGAAGCGTGAAACCGAGAAGTGGTGAATGAACGGAGGAAGTCGCCGATCGGATCGCAGGGGCGTTTCTTACTGTCCGTTTCCGGATTTTAATGCCAGAAGATTGACCAGTTCCGTCAGGATCAGATCACGGTCTCGTCCGCTCAGAGAAATCGCCAGTTGTGCCAGCAACAGTCCGTACTTGTAACTGATGTTGTAACGCGATCCGGCAATTTCCAGGGCCATGTATCGTTCTGACTGTGCCAGTTGATTCAGTGAACCGGAGAGGTCAATGTTCTGCCCGTCAACCGCGGCGTCCAGATTTGCCTGCAACAGAGTCATGATCCCCGGAGTGAGCACATGCATGCCAAACATACAGAGGTAATAGCCAGCTCGATGCCCGGCAACAATCAGTCGCTGTTCTGCCACGGTCGGGGTCGGCTTTTCGATCACCGTATTCACTTCATACAGGTGATCATGCTGTGGAGCCGGACTGCCGCCGATCGTTCCGAAGTACACAATTTCATTTTCGCGAGTCGCCTGAACTGCGCTCACGGAGCATTCCTGCTGCCGGGCCACCTCGATCAGCTGCGCGGCGCAGTTGCGATCGGTTCTGCTCAGATACAAATGGTCGGACACCAGGTGCAGAAAGGAATCGTCTCCGACAAAGTCACGCGTTCTCAGGATTGCGTCACCGTATCCCCGTGGGTCTTGCTGTTCGAAGAATACCAGGCGAGAAGCGTGACCTCCGGCGGCGGACAGATACGGTTCGCTTTGACCCGGTCGAACAATAATGGCGATTTCATCGATTCCCGCGTCAACGATGTCATCCAGCGTCAGCCGAAGTGCGGCCCGGATCTCTCCGTTTCGATCGACCAGTGACTGCAATGGAAGTCGGGCGTGATGTTCACCTGCAGCGGTGATGACGGCCTTACGAATCTTCATAGTCTTCAGTATCCACTCAGGAAACGCTTTGTCGACTGGTGACGCGTTGGCGCGCTCAGTCCGTGTGATTTGATCCGTGCAGCATTCTCAGATCTCCGGTCGACCCAACGGTTCGAACCGGATTTTCAGAGGCTCTGCCAGTCAGAGAGCAGGTTCTGCAATTTGGATGCCTCTTCAGATTGCCGGACAATAAGTCATCGGCAGGTTGCGAATCGGCATCACACGTTGTCATCGAAGCTTCAGGGACCCACAAGTCAGGACAAACTGGTCTTCCTGTAAAACTGACAATCGTTGTAACATCTGCAAATCCTGCCGATTGATGGTTGGAGAAGCAATGTTTGCTGGTGTTTGTGCTGGCGAGTCGCAACCTGTTGTTTTCAAACGACTTGTGGAGCTGCTTGCCGGCTCTTCAGCGACTTTTCTGTCAATCGGCTCGATGTTTGCTTGCCAAGTGTTGCGTCGGCGAATGGATTTGCTGACAGGTCAAAAAGACCAAAGAAAACTTTGATATCTCACGCAAGGGACGAGCATGGAAGCTCTGAGAGTGCGAACGGTTCAATCTGCGCTGATGGCGACCGCTGTACTTGGTTTGTGGTCGTGGGCCTCAACCGAAGTGTGTCCTGCAGCAACGTGGCAGACTCGCAATTTTTCTGTCACTGCCGAAAGAGAAGAAACAGCCCGCAAGGTTGGCGAGCAGGCAGAACAGTACCGGCGCCAGCTGGCGGTCTTCTGGCTGGGTGCGCCACTGCCGAACTGGAGCAAGCCCTGCAAGCTTCGTGTTCGCGAGGGCGCTATGGGAGCAGGTGGCCAGACGACGTTTCAGTTTGTCCGGCGCGGTAAGCAGTCCGAAGTTATCAATTGGGACATGTACGTCCAGGGGTCGATGGAACGCATTCTCGATTCCGTTCTTCCGCACGAGATTAACCACACAATTTTCGC
This sequence comes from Planctomycetaceae bacterium, assembly GCA_041398825.1. Classification (NCBI taxonomy): domain Bacteria; kingdom Pseudomonadati; phylum Planctomycetota; class Planctomycetia; order Planctomycetales; family Planctomycetaceae; species Planctomycetaceae bacterium. Next base: position 311,655 of record JAWKTX010000008.1, read on the forward strand.
CTGCCACTTTCGCCGACCCCTTCCGCGATGGGCAGATGAAGGCGCTGCGACCCTGTTTGAAGATCGGTCCGAACAACTGAAGCAGCTTGCTCTGCTGAACGATGTCATCGACAACGATCGCGAACGCATCACGCTCAAGAATCTGCTGAGCATGACGGAGTATCCGGAAGGCATGCGTCCGATGCTGATTCTTTATGCTCAGGGCTATGCGCTCGCAGATTTTCTGGTGCAGCAGAAAGGGCGTAAGGCCTATTTGACGTTTCTGGCGGACGGTGAGAGCATCGGTTGGGATCAGGCGATTCGAAAGAACTTCGACCACGAAGGCGTTGAATCACTGGAACGAAACTGGCAGGGCTGGGTGCTTGCCGGTATGCCGCGTCTTGTCACACCGCGCGATCGAATGCTGGCCGGAGACCTTGATGGTTTCGACAGTGGCAGCAACACGCAACCTCTGCCTGCCTGGAACGAACCTGCGGTACCAAAGAGACGTTCGCTGGTCTCAGGCCGAAACACGGCCATCATCCGTTCGCAGAGTCCCGATGCCCCGGCGGCATCACGAGCAGGGTTACAACAAGTGGCAACATCACCGGCGGCACCGTCACAATCTGCACGGTCCGTTTCGGCACCACTGCATGTGGTTGAGCCTGTTTCCTCTGCAACGATAGCCCTGACGCCCGGGCCACATGGTGAAGAGATGCGATCGGCAAAACTCGATGGTCCCCGTCGAGCGTCGATCGAAGCGCCGGTGCCGGGGGTTTTGCTTCCGGGGGAACGACCATCACAGCACCGCGTCTCAGTGGCGATGCCTGAGGATTCATCCGCCCGTATTCTGGCGGCCCATCATCGCAGCGAATTCGATGAGTACCTGGACGAATTATTTGCGGGCAGTCGATCTGTCGCTGCACCGGGTTCTTCAACGCGCACCGCATCAGAATTGAACAGAAGATTTTCTCGACGAGAGCAATTCGAACCCACGACAGCGCCATTGAGTTCGGAAAGCAGAGTCGATTTGATGGAATCGTCCACCAGTCACTTTGAAAGCGTCCACCTCCCCAGAGAACGCAACGCGGCATCCGGCAGCACTCCTTCGTGGGCCGGATTCCCGGGGCAGAAGAAGTTGTTCTGACTTCGAGCGACAGGCGAAGCCATCACGCAATATGGCTTCCAGCTTGGCGATGTTCCTCCTCCTGCATCACCGAAACCTGTCACAGACACCCAGCGTTCCTGCTCGGGCGAGTCATCGATACCCGCAACGATGACTCGCCCGCTTTCCATTTCTCTTTCCACCGCATGACCCACGACAGCAGCGATTTGACCAGAAGAATTCCGGACATTCGGCTGAATTCCGTTTCCCAATGAATTCATGAGATCCGCAGGCAGGGTCGGATCGTTGAAGCCCGAACCTTGATTCCGGCTTCCAATCCCCCGTAAGTTTCAGGAGCCCGGAAGTCTTACGCGTCAGGGACTCCGATGAGCCAGCCTTGCATTCGATGTGGGTATGCCGTTGCAACCTCCCGCGATCTGCCGAATTCGGTTGCCGTCGTATGTGCGGAGTGTTCTTCAAAAAGTCGAAAACGCCTGCTGTTGGCTGGTGGAATCGGTCTGGTGGTTGCGGGGGTGGTAGTCGTGTTCCTGTATCGGGAGATTCGGCTGTCTGCTGTTCCGCGCATCAGGATGCCTTTTGCGGATATGCAGGCTGTGGATCGAATTCTGCCGACGGACAATGCATTCCGGGAATATGATGCGGCTTCCCTGACGGCGGAACCCAAAGGAGTTTTGGCACCACGGGATGACTGGAACTCTGTTCCGGAAGCGTGGCGAATCTGGCTGGAAGAAAATCGCTTCGCACTGTTGTTGATAGAAGCCGGTGCAGGAAGGCCTTCTGCCATGGTCTGCCTGCCGCACGAACAGACTTATACGTCGATGTTATCTGTGGCACATCATCGCAGTCTTCATAATCTGACTTTGCTGGAGGCTTCGCGATGTCGTGCCATCGGCAGGCATACGGAAGCCTGGCGCTGGTTACGTATAGCTTTTCGACACAGCCGGCATTGCGGGATGCATGCCATGCATCTTAATCGATTGATTGGGGCTGCATTTCATTCTCAAGCGGTGCAGGCAATCATGATCTGGTCGGAAAGCGCGGACGTGGATTCGGAATTCTTGCAACGGGCGTGGTTGGACATTCGCAAAGACTTCGCAATGACGCTCAGGCCGTCAGAGACTCTGTGCAATCAATACTATTTTGAAAGGAATACGTTTGAATTCCGGTTGCGGTCTTCAGGAGTGGAATTCTTTCGGCCCGAACGCAATCCTCAGAACCCGGTCAAAGCGTGGCTGGATTGTGAGCCGGAACGGGGCCTTCGCTTAATCGACCTTGTCTATGCGAATTGGCGGCAACAGATTGACCTGCCCAGGCGGGTACAGTCTCTGCTGCCGGGAAGTCAATTCGGACTGTTCGTGAATTCTGCAGACAAGGACAATCCCGTGGATGCAGAAACGCTGGAACGATGGTGTCTTTCATCGTCGGTTGCCCGGAATTTTCTGCGATACAATTCCGCGTTTCCAAAGAGCTTGCGTACAGAGAAGACTCTTCAGGGGTTGCTGGAAGTTTCGTTTGCGGCCAGGATCTACTTTCATCGAAACAGACGTTTTCCGGCAAGCCCCGGCGATCTGGAGCACTTGTTGCCTGATGGCTGGCCGGAAGATGCGACCTCTGATTCTCCGGAAGGCCTGAGTTATCGCTGCGAAAACGATGGCCTTTCTGCAGTGATCTGGTGTGCTGGCTACGATGGAGACAACGATGGCGGCAATATCGACACCCAGCCCAACGATGAATCGTACGATTTGGGCTTCCGGCTGAAGGCGTTGAACGCCAGAGGAAAATGAACGCCAGAGGAAGGGGAAGTCGAGGGTATCGGAAGTCCGGCGAGATGACCGCCGCGTCTTGCTTCCGTGCAGTCAAACTCCCGTGCAGTCAAAATCCAATACTGTCAATGGTGTGCGGGTTTGCAGAGGCCTGTTACGGCACGTTGCTGTTGGGGCTAATGCCGGAAATGACCTGCTCCGGCATTCTTTGGGCAATTCGCATGAAGAACGTTTCTGGTTCGCCCGGTGATGCGCCTACAATCTCCGCCCACGAGTGATCCTGCTTGTGCTGCACCGCATCTGAAATCCTAAGCCTGCCTTCCTGTCCATGTCCTTCCATTTTACAACCGCCACGCTGCTGACGACGATCATTGTATTGCTGATCGCGGGTGCGTGCTGCTGGATCAGCTGGAAGCGAAGTGGGTTTGCGAAACGCTTCGGTTGGCTCGAATTGCTGCGGTTCGCGATCGTGGTTGTCGTTCTGATCACGCTGAATCAGCCCGAAGTGACTCGACGGTTTGTTCCTGATGAACGCCCGACCATCGTTGTCCTGCACGATGTTTCGCAAAGCATGCAGACTCGCGATGTGGTGACCGAAACCAGTGAAGCCAGGTCGCCGGATCGAAGACGGGAGCTTGTTGATCGATTGATTCAGCCGGAACGATGGTCTGCGGCCGAAGGACGCGTCGACATTGTGTTCGAACCGTTCAGCTCGTCTCTGGCCAATCCTGAAAAGGCAACAGATCTGAACAGTGCATTGATTCTGGCTTCCGAACAGCACACCAGTTTGCGTGGCGTGGTGTTGTTGTCGGATGGTGACTGGAATCTCGGCAGCGCGCCGCATGTTGCTGCGACGAGTTTGCGCATGAAGAAGGTACCAGTTTTTGCTGTTGGAATTGGCAGCGAACAACGCCTGCCCGATGTTGAACTCACGGGCCTGGATGCACCGACATTCGGCGTGATCGATAAGAATGTTCGCGTGCCATTTCGGCTGATGAACTGGCTTCCCCGGGATCTGGAAACGGTCGTCACGCTTACCGGAACGGATGGGGCAGAAATTGAAAAGCGAGTTCGAATTCCGGGCATGGGTCAACTACAGGACACCATCGAGTGGCGTCCGGCGAAGACGGGCGATTATGAGCTGACCCTGAAACTGCCAGTCGATGACCGCGAAGCTGTGGCGGACAATAACGAGCTGTCGTTTCCAATCACGATCCGCCAGGAAGCTTTGAAAGTGCTGATTGTGGAATCGTATCCGCGATGGGAGTATCGCTACCTTCGGAACGCGCTGGAACGTGATCCCGGTGTTGAAGTGAATTGCCTTCTGTTTCATCCCGATCTGGAAGGTGTGGGCGGGGGGCGCGGGTACCTGGAGACGTTTCCGGATGAGAATCAGTTATTTGAATACGATGTCGTTTTTCTGGGAGACGTCGGGGTCGATTCACAGCAGCTGACGGTTCAGAACTGCGAGCTTCTCGGACAACTTGTCCGAAGTCACGCAGGCGGGCTGGTGTTTTTACCTGGTTTTCGGGGCAAACAATTATCGCTGCTGACCACTGAACTGGAAGAGCTGTATCCGGTGGTACCGGATGAAGCGCAACCTCGGGGAGTTGGTAGTTCGCGTCCTGCCCGGTTTGCGTTGACCGAAGCTGGCCGGCGCAGTCTGCTGACGCGACTGGAAGCCGACGACGACGGCAACGAACGCATCTGGCGGGATCTGCCGGGATTTCAGTGGTATGCGGCTTCGCTGCGAGCCAAGGTTGGCACGGAAGTTCTGGTGACACATGACGCCGACACCACCAAGTATGGTCGGATTCCGCTGATCGCGACACGGCCTTCCGGAACGGGCAAAGTGCTGTTCATGGGGACAGACGGCGCATGGCGATGGCGCAAAGGTGTGGAAGACCTTTACCACTATCGATTCTGGGGGCAGGTTGTCCGCTGGATGGCGTATCAGAGAAACATGTCGCAGGGTGAACGCATGAGGCTGTTCTATTCCCCCGATCGTCCGGAAGCGGACAACGTGTTGACACTGAACGTGAATGCGATGACAGACGCTGGAGAACCACTTCGTGAAGGTCGCGTCACTGTGCATGCCACGTCTCCATCGGGCCACAGTGAGACAATTCGACTGAAGGCCGCCTCGAGTGATTCCTGGGGCCTGTTCACGGGGACTTTCGTTCCCGGAGAAGGAGGCGTCTGGAAGCTGGTGACTTTGTGCGAAGAAACCGGTGCGACGCTGGAGACAGATGTCTCCATTCAGGGGCTGGAACGTGAACGCATCGGTCAGCCCGCACGTTTTGATGTCTTGAGGGAAGTTGCAGAAATCAGCCGCGGTCGAGTGGTGGACGCGAGCGACCTGTCGCGTTTGGTTGACGATATCGCTCAACTCCCTGAACCGGAACCCGTCATTCGTCGGGTTCGCATCTGGAGCCACCCACTCTGGGGGGCACTGATCGTATTGATGCTGGGCGCCTTCTGGACCGGCCGAAAACTGGCCGGGCTGGCGTGAAATTTTGACTGCGGCGGCGAAGTCTGAGGCTTGTCGCTACCGAACGATCAAGTCTGTCGAACGATCAACTGCGTGACGGTGGATGCTTCACAGCGGACTTCGATTTGAATGTGCGCTTGTTCGGGTGAGTCATCAATTCTGTTCAGTCGGAGTCTGGTCGACGGCTTTCCTCGGCGCGAAGCAGGACAGCATGGCAGGCAGGATGATCAGATCGCCGAACAGCGCGGCGGCGATTGTCAGTCCACCCATCGTTGCAAAGATGTGATGATCGCGTGAATCGCTGAAGGCTACGGTTGAAAATCCGGCGACGAGTACCGTCGTTGTCATCACCAGTGCGACTCCGACACCGGTGAATGCTTTGCGAATGGCAGTGTCCAGGTCGGGCGCGAGCCGACGTTCTTCTTCGAAACGCGTCAGGAAGTGGATTGTGTCGTCAACGGCGATGCCAAGGCAGACTGTGAATGCACAGACGCTGACCATTTCCAGGTTGTAGCCGGCAAGGACAAGCCATGTTCCCGCAACAGCCAGCGGAAACATATTTGGCACGATGGAAATCAGACCGATGCGAAGTGATCGGTAGGCCAGCGCGAGTACGAACAGAATGATGATGGATGCTGTGCCCAGGCTGGCGGCCAGATCCACCACAATCTGGTACAGATTTTTCCATCGCCAGATGGCGTTGCCTTCCAGTTTAATGGTGAAATTCGGATGCAGCGCTGCGATATTCTTCAAGCCGTCTTCGATCCTGGAGAAGACAGGGCCAAACTTGGCAATGCCCACGTCCTGCACCCGGAACGTGACTTTTGCGTACTGTGTTTCGGGGATGAAGAAGGCACGTTTCAACGGTGGCGGAAGCAAATCGATCATTGACATGCGATCTTCCGGCGGTCCTTCGCCTGGAAGCGCATCCACGAGATTGCGAATTGAAAGTGGGAACCCAATCATGGGTTCGGAATGCAGCAGGTCATCTACTTCGATCAGCACGCGCAGAATCTCGGGATCATCCTGCTGGATCTGTTCGTTCCAGGTTACATCCACCTGAGCGAACTCAAGCCCTCCCAGCACGTTGTCCATATGGCTGAGAGCCTGGTAGGCTTCACTTCGTTCAGGCAGAGAATTTGCACGGCGTTCATCCGGCCGCAGCGTCAGGGAGACAGCGATCAGCAGCACCGTTGCGGCGATTCCAGCCAGACTGACCGGGCGAGGGTGTTTCAGAACCCATTCCACAAGTTCGCCAATTCGGGTGAGGTTCTTGTCGATCAGGCTTTTGTCGTGCCCAACGTGAATGTTGCGACCAATCCACGTGGAGCAAACCAGCGGGATGATGGTGACCACCGCGATGAATCCCAGAAGCACACCAACCACACTGCAGATTCCGAAATCCTGCACCCATGAATGGTGCGCCAGCACCAGAGATCCCAGTCCAATCGCTGTGGTGAGCGATGTGAGCATACAGGCCATGCCCACCTGATGCAGTGCGGTGCGAGCGGCCTGCCGTTCGCTGAGTCCGGAGGCTCGCAGCTTGCGAATCTGAACCATCAGGTGCACACCATCGGTCAGGCCTACCAGACTGACAAGCACCGGGAGTATGACATCGTTGAAGGGATTGTCCTGCAAATCGAAGTATCGAATAAAGCCCAGTGTCCAGAACACACCTGCGATGGGCGCGAGCGATACGATCAACACGGCCCGAAAACCGCGGAACAGGATGACAGCCATCAGGCCAATCACGCCGTAGCCAATAATCTGATACTTCAGCTGATTGTCATGGTGGGACTGCATGGCTGCGATGAATGCCGGGGTTCGTCCCGTGACCTGAAACTTTGCTTTCACCTCAGGAAAATCAGCCGCCGCCCTTTCCGCCGCTTGTCGCAGCTCGATCGTGCACTGCTCATCGCTGCGTACGAAATCCCAGTCGAAGGTCACCAACAGCAGCATGGTTGTGCCATCGGCGGAAAGAAGCTGCCCACCGACAAGCGGATGCTGCATCGCCTTCTTCTGCGCGGCGGCAAATCGTTCGACTGATGCTTCAGAGCGGGGAAACAGGGGTTCATTCAGTCCGAAGATGTTCAGAATCGGAACACGATCCATCCAGAGAATGGATCGAACGTAGTCCAGTTCCTCCAGCGATTCGACCACGTGCCGCATTGCCTTCGCACCCTCCGGCGTGAAGAACTGCGATGACTGCACCACAATCACGGCGTCAGAATCCGACAGGCTGACCGGGTCAACTTTGGGTAATGGGCGCGGTTCAGCTGCAGCGGTTGCATTGTCAGTGGAAACTGTCTCTGCAACGTCCGGGGAACTGACGAATAAGTCACGCACCAGTCGAGGGTTGATGTAGCCAACGATTGCGATACCAGAGATGACCAGCACTGCTGCAGCGGTAATCGCGCGATGGTCCACGGTCCAGACCATCAGTCGGTCGAAAGCAGATTTCATATCACATGTTCAGTAAGAGATAGAATCATGCAGCATCGGATAATCGATAGATTCGCCGTGCGTTCTGGTGCCAGAGTTTGTTCTTGTCTGCGACAGATCGCTGCATGGTGATTGTTCGCAGTGTCGAGACCCATTCGGCAAATGTTCCGCCCAGTCGGCAAACGGGCCAGTCGCCGCCGAAGACCACGCGGTCTGGCCCGAATGCGTCCAGACAATGGTTGATGATGGGACTCAGGAGCTCTACCTTGTCCTGCCCCTGTTTCACAGATGCGATGACACCCGAAATTTTGCAGCTGAGATTAACGCACTTTGCCAGATCATCGATATCGCGTTTCCATTGATCCGCCGAATGGCCCGATGGGCCTGCCGGACTCTGATCTTTGGATTTCTGAAAGGCCTCGGGCCTGGCATTGCCACAATGATCCAGCACGAACTGTGTCTCCGGGCACTTCTGAGCCAGTTTGACAGCATCTCCGATTTCTGCCGGGCGCATGCACAAATCGTAACTCAACCCCATTTCGCCGAGTAAATGCATCGACCGGATGAACTGTTCGTGCAAACACAATCCGCGGGGCGTTGTGCCGGGGTGCAACACCTGCCGCACTCCCTTGATGGCCGGCTTGTCCGCGAATTGCCTGATGAAACTGGCGAACCCCTCCGAATCCGGACGTCCTGAGATGATGGCTGCTTTGGTTGGAGTCCTGCCGTTCGCGATTTGCGCCAGCAGCAGGTCGGCTTCTTTCTGCTGATCATCCGGGTGGACGTCAATCTCCATATAGACGCATTGATCAATGGGGAGTCCGGCCGTAGCAGTGGCGTATTCTTCGTTATGAAATCGTTGTCGCAATTCTTCTGGTGCAGATTCCAGCCACGGTGTCCTGAGTTGTTTCAGGTCCCACAAATGCTGATGGGTATCAATGATGGGGATGTGTTCGTCCGGGGATTGCGTTGTGCCAGAAATGGCGGCGGCGGCTGAAGAGAGCCCCTGTTGGCCTGCAGCTGTGGTTGCCATGGCCGCGACAGCAGTAGTCAGCCAGTTGCGACGTGAAATGTGGCTGGACGATCGATGATTCATCACGAAGGGCTCCGGAAATTGTGACGAAGGGACGGCTTTCAGGGCGAGAAACGATTGGCGTACTCGATGCTACTGGCCGCCAGTCGCCTTTGCGACTTCCGCCTCGTACTGAACAAGGGACTGTTGATAATCGGCCTGGTCCGGTGCGAGTTCAACGGCTTTCTTCTGCCACTTCACGGCTTCAGGCCAGTTCTTCTGCTCCGCATAGACTCTGGCCAGCGTTTCGATGATGGATGCATCGTTGTTCTGTGTCAGTTCGGATGCACGTTTTGCAGCCGCCAGAGCAATATTCAGATCGGTTGTCCGGCCGTCTTCCAGAGTCGCCATCAGCCACGCAACCTGATTCAGCATGTCGGCGTCATCGTTGAAATGCTGCATCAACTCCGTGGCGTATTCTGAAACAGCGATTTGATCTTTACCACACAGCAGAATCTGCAGTTTCAGCATGCGGATATTGTCGCTGTCAGGAATTGACTCGAGGATCTTGTTCAGACTGTTTACGGCTTCCGAAGTTTCTCCGGATGACATCGCGTTACGCAGCACGGGCATCAGTGGCATCAGAGCCGCATCTTCGGCCTGGGTTTGCAGAAAGTCATTTCGAACAGATTGCACATCCCACTTGCGTTCAACAACCTGTTGCAGAACATCATCCATTCGTGCCGGATGTCCGATCCATTCAATAACGCCAGTCTGCCCAACAATAAATGCGGTTGGAATTCCGCCCTGTCCAGCTGCCACCATATAGGTTGCATTTGTCTGCTTCAGGTCGTCCAGTGCGATCCGATAAGTGATCACATCATTCCACGTCCGTCCGTCAGGAGATTTCTGCTCCAGGAACTCCTGAACGGTTTCCAGGTCTTCGTCGGTAACCCCAACGAAGCTCACCTGGTCTCCGTACTGATCCTGAAGCTGACTCACGTGTGGCATGCCCTGACGACATGGGCCGCACCATGTTGCCCAGAATTCGACCACGTAAACCTTACCGGGTTCAAAATCAGGAATGGCATCGCCTTTGGCCCATTTGGAAATCGTCAAAGGAGGTGCGGCATCACCGGGAATGAGTTGCTGTATGTCGGGCAGCAGGCGAGCAGAATCTGCGCCTCCGCCTGGCAGAATCTTTTCCATGGGAACACTGTCGACGGTGACTTCCCCATCGACACTCAGTTCAACCGAGTGCACCGACCGTGGCGCTAAGGGGACCTTCGTGACTTCAGTGCTGGTCGATTCGGTTGTTGGACTATCGTTGCAACCCATGATCATCGAAACGATCAGAAAGGCCAGGCAGCTCATCTGATGCCGGAGAACGGCTCTGTTGTGGCTGATCTTGTTTGTATGACTGTGCCGGGCTGAATCCATGATCCGCATCCGTTCTGTTTTGAATTCGTTGGGAAAAGAACTGTCGTCGCCTCCGACCGATGCATCGTATCCGCCAGAACCTCTTCGTCCAGCGGGCTGCTGCGAGAGTCTCCAACGTTTCCTCCGTGGAAATGAATCACGTGACACGATGAACACAACAAATCGGGAAATTCCGCTAGTCTGCCCGCAGGGATTTCTGTCGACAGTAGTCTGAAAGCAAGGGCTGGATTCGTTCGGCAATTGTGTGCTGAAGCCCGGGCATATCCAGCATTTGCCGAGTGGGACCGGCAAATCTGGCGTCACGCATGATGGTGTGTATCAACAGGATTTGCGGCTTCCAGCCTGCAGTGCGCAGGGCGTGAGTAAAGGCCGTCTGGTGAGTTCCTCCGGCGGGAGTTTTCTGATAGTTCACCCAGGAACAGCAGTGTGTGCTGTTTTCGGCGTACCCAACTGCAGCCGCGTGAATCATCATGTCATCAAACGATTCCTGCATAGAAAATGCTGGCCGGTCGCCCCAGCGATCATTTACCGTCGATGTCTCTAACAGACGCCGTGCAAGATCTGCAAGACCTCCTGGCGCGTGGAACAGCTGTTTGTTCAGGGAAATTCGAATGCCCGGATAAAGGAAGCAGGCCTCTTCCAGCATCTCCCCGAGACGGGTCGGATCAATTCGTGTGTCGTTGAAGATATCCGGGTCGGGCTCCAATCGAATCTCAGTTCCGCGCCCCGATCCGGTTTCGATCACACGGGGAGGTCCCTGCGAGTCCCCGGCAAGAAACGTCTGCTGCCAAAGCTGTCCTGACCGCCAGGATTGACACACAAAGTTTCGTGCCAGGACATTGGCAGCAACCACTCCAACTCCACGCAGGCGATGCAGATGAACATGTGGCGCATGACCATCTACCGAAGCGCTGTGATGAAGACTGGTCAGATAACTGGATGCCAGCGACTCGTATCCCTCCGGACCAGGCATTTCGAACGGCAATCCTGCACCATCATCGCGGACGGTCAGGCTGCGTCCGTCCGGTTGCAATTCGACATCAATGAATGTTGCGAATCCCTGTAGCACCTGATCCAGACTGTTGGAAACGACTTCACTGATCAGATGCAGTAGTCCCGGTTGCTGCACATCGCCGACGTACATAGCTGGCCGTTTTCGAATATTGATGCGAGTCGTGCCCGCATCCGGAACGGTCCACAAGTGATCGGGCATGATGCTAATTCCGGGATGTCGTCGTGTCTGAAGCAGTCACTTTCCACGACATCATCTTACGCAAATTCCTGCAAAACAGAACACACCGGCACCCGGATGTCGCCAATGTGTTCATGCACCAATATGGCGCTCGGCGTTCTCTGAATCATGATGGATCGAATCAGAAAACTGCTGAGCGGAAGCCGTGAGACTCGAACTCACAAGCGGGTGAACCCGCCACCTGTTTTCAAGACAGGGCCCTCATCCAGCCGGGTGACTTCCGTAATGTCGTGATCTGTTTTTCGCGTTCGTGCTGAATTTCCTGCGCTTGCCCCGATCTTTCCTGATGCAGGTACTGGTGATGGAAAGACGGTGTTGAAAGGCGAGTGATACCAAGCCATGTCATGCAATGCCCCACGGCTTGCGGGCGTTCCAGTTTGACACGCAGCTTTCGATTCAGGTTCGTGGAAGTCTGCTGTCCGTGTTGATCACAATTCTTTGTTGCCCCGGGTTCCGGTCGCGGAAAGGGCAATTTCAAACAAGATGATTCATGACGACACGGTTTCCTTCCATCTGAATGATCAGACCGACATACTCCGCGTCCCTGCTTCGTTTCGCTTAATTTCTTCGCTGGACAATATCGTTGAATCAGCTTCAAAAACTGTTGCGACTTCATCCGTCAGACAATGTGGCCGTCGCTCGAGTCGCTATGGCAAAAGGTGACCACGCAGAATACGACGGCGGCAGCGTCGTTCTGGAGGATGCCATCCCTGCCGGTCATAAGGTTGCCATTCGGGCCATCGCGCAGGGTGAAGCGATTCTGAAATATGGACAGCCAATCGGGCAGGCATCCGAGTCTGTCGCCGTGGGGCGGTGGGTTCATGTTCATAATGTGAAGGCGTCGCGCGGTCAGCAATCGTACGAATTCTGTACCGAGATTACGTCGCCGCCAGTGCCCACAGAGCAACGGACCTTCATGGGTTATCGCCGCAGGGATGGGGGCATCGGAACAAGAAACTACATTGCTCTGCTGAGCACTGTCAATTGTTCGGCCACGACGGCCCGGTACGTGGCTCAGGAATTGGCGCGAACTGATCTTTCGGATTTTCCAAACGTCGACGGCGTCGTTCCTCTTGTCCACAAAGGAGGATGTGCGTTTGCTTTTGATGGCGAAGACCACCGCCAGTTCAATCGGACTCTTGCAGGCTTCGCAACACATCCGAACTTTTCTGCGAATCTGATTCTGGGGCTTGGTTGCGAAACAGCGCAGGCAGGGCATCTTCAGTCGCAGTACGGTCTGGTGCAACTTGGGTCGGGCAGCCGCAGCAGTGGTTCAGCACCGGACGGCAATCCTCTGGTTCTGAATATTCAGGAGGAGGGCGGTGTGCGCCGGACTGTCGATCGCGCTGTTGGTCTGCTGAGAGAACTGCTGCCCGAAGCCAACAAGGTTCATCGCGTGGAGATCCCGATCTCGGAATTAAAGGTGGGTCTGGAATGTGGTGGCAGCGATGGTGCCAGCGGAATCACGGCCAATCCGGCTCTTGGTTACGCCAGTGACCTGTTAGTCGGCCACGGTGGTACCGCAATTCTTTCAGAGATTCCGGAAGTTTACGGTGCCGAGCATCTGCTGACGCGAAGAAGTATTTCGCGTGTTGTTGCTGACCAGTTGCTGGAACGAATTCACTGGTGGGAAGAATATGCACGGCGGCATGGTGCAGCCATCGACAACAATCCTTCCGTTGGAAACAAGAATGGAGGACTGACCACCATTTTCGAAAAGTCGCTGGGAGCTGTGGCCAAGGCGGGTACGACTCCATTGCGGGCCGTCTACAAGTATGCAGAAACCGTTGTTGAGCGTGGATTTGTGCTGATGGATACGCCCGGTTTCGATCCGGCATCTGTCACGGGGATGGTTGCAGGTGGTGCTCAGGTTGTTGTATTCACCACCGGCCGAGGCAGTTGCTTCGGTTGCAAGCCCGCGCCCACTATCAAGGTGGCCACCAACACCCCAATGTTCAATCGAATGCGTGACGACATGGACATCAACGCCGGTTCCATTCTGGAAGGTCGCCGACTCGAAGATGTTGGTCGTGAGATCTTCGAAACGATTATCGCCACGGCTAGTGGCCAGCCGACGCTCAGTGAAGTCCAGGGAATTGGCGATGAAGAATTCTGTCCCTGGGTTCCCGGTCCGATCTTTTGATCAGACGGCCGGCAGGAAACCGCAAATCTGTCAGACGCGGAAGTCCGACCAGCCAGCGAAATCGGCGAGGGGTTGTGAAATGGAATTCACTCGAGTCAGCAACTCGGCCCGCTGCTTTCCGGAAGCTGGTCGTTCCGCAATCTCACGAAGTCTGCAGGAAACTCAGGAATCTGCACCGTCGGAGTTGGTGAGGAAGGACCCGCCGCTCATGAACATCCCGTTGTCGCAGGGGTTGCACCATTCGATACGAACGTTGTACTGAAATTCACGAGTTTCGCTGGCCATGCGGACGACAACGTCTCCGGGTGTGAGTGACCCGCGGTGGAGCAGACCAATACCGGTCCGACTGATTTCCCGCGTCATAGCAGAAATTGTATTGCCGCGGGACGTGCGGATTTCAGCGGGAACGGACAGTTCCAGTCGTTCGTTCGTGCGAACATTTGAAACGTTGGTCTTACCAATGCTTTCCAGAACAATTCGCAATTCGTCGATGGTCGGCCGACTCCAAGGATCCTGTGTCACTTTCGTTTCCCCTGAAAACAATTGCTGTTGTGCGGCCCTTCCCGCATGGCATCATCAGGAACCTTAGTTCGCTGAATTCAACACGCTGGCAAAACCGTCCAGGAAACAGGGCAACCAGGTAGGGAACCAGTGTCAGACTTGCGACTGAGTCGGCTTTTTCCGGCCGGGTGCGAAGAGGAGGAACAGCACGATTATTCCGCCTGCAGCAAGTCCCCACGATCGTGCCGTCATTCTCGCGAACAATCCGCCGGTTCGAATGACCTCTGGAGCCTGTGCGGCGACAACATCCGTTGCGTCAGCCAGATCGACCGGATGAGAGGTCGTAAAAAACGGATCGGATTCAAATCCCTGTGTCGCTGAGCTGCGAGTGAGACTTGCCGTCTGAATTGCTGGTGTCTTGAGCAGATGGCCGGAAGTTGCTGGCTTCAACGGCGGGGTTTCGATGGGCAGTGCAGCTGTTGCTGACTGGAACGAGTTTGAATGCTGCAGCCCCGGGACAGACAGATCTCCGTAGTGAGCAGTCGTTGACCGGTTCGATGGCTGCTGGACCGGGAATGAACTCCGCGAAGGGGCATTCAGATTCATCTGAGCGGGTTGTGAATCGCCGTTGGACCACCAGTTTGTTTCTTCTTCCGTCTTTGGATCCTGCTTCCATTCAAACCCGGTTGCATCCGTCAGCGGTTTAGCCGCAGTCTGGTCAACGGAAGCAAACAGGTCGTTTGCCTTGGCTGAATTTTGCTGCATCGAATCCGCAACGACCGGCTTTCGTGGCGATTCAATGAATGATGGATCGAACCCGAATGGATCCGATTCGATGTTCGATTCACCCATGTTTGAATTCATGTCGAACGATGAATCGCCACTCGTCCGCGGTGTCGCGTCGGCCAGCAGGGAATCGAATGCTGAGTGTTTCGAATCTGCCGTTTGAGTTCCTGCGTGACTGTTCATTGCTGGTTTGGCGGTGTCCGGTCGGTCCTGAACAAGGCCAGCGAACGCATCGAACTCATCGCCAGCTCTGCTCGACGATGGCTTGGATGCGGAGACGAGTCGAGTCGAAGGCTCTGAATCGACTGGGTGACCATTGCGTGCCAGGAACGCCTGCAACGCATCTGCTGGATTGGCGCTGGTTTCCCCGAATGCAGCGGATGCCTCAGTTTCTTCGACGTTCTGCCGGGTCTGAGTTTCGATGCTGGCGAAAGTATCTTCACTCAGATCCGGTTGAACCCGGTCTGTCCTGATTTGCGAGCCAAACTTTTTTTCTGCATCCTCATTGATGAACGCCGCAAACGAATCGTCTCCCCGGGGCAAATCCGCGTTGGGATCGGATGCTTCCGATGCTTCGGATGCTGCAAATTGAGCCGCGAGGTCTTCGAAGTCGCCGCTGGCATCTTTCGAGTCTGCGACAAGCTTGTTGAACTCATCGGTCAGCGCGTCGTCAGCTTCCGCGACTCTTGACTTCTTCAACTCCTGCAACGCAGTGCGTTCCTGTTCGAGCTTCTTTTCCAGCTCAGCGAGGTGTTTCTCTTCGGCAATCCGATTTTCATCGACAGTCTGGTTTTCCAGCTCCAGGAACGGATCCGATTCGACGGGACCTTTGCCTGTCATTCGGGCCAGCAATCCGGACAGAGGGCCTTCCTTCACTGGCTGCTCCGGCTCTTCAACAGTGCCATCCGCCAGTAAAGCCTGTCGTTCGGCCTCCTGTCGTTCGGCTTCCATTTCAAGCTCTTCGATCGTTTTGTAGTCCGATTTTGGAGTCATCGAAAACATGTTGGCCAGCCGGCTTCCCGCACAGCCAGCGCCGGACGTGAGCAACAGTACTGCAAGGCTGCCATGAGCCAGTTTTCTGGAAGGTCGCATACCGATTCACCCTATATTCAGGAGTTGGTCACTCAGGAATCACGGATTGGAAGTGCTGAATGAGCCCGACAGTTCGTATCGGCTGGAACAATCACCCCTAAGAAACGGAAGCTAACGGTTCGAACGATTCTGGCCGTCCTGATGCTTCAAACTCCGGGTTGTTCCGATTCCGAAAACCTGGGGGTTTGCGGTGAGTTTGCTGACACCGGATCATCCGAAATCACGGACGATGTCGGCAATCCGACAAAAATGACTCAAGTGTGAACCCGACAACGGTACGAACCTGGCGGGATGTTCGAAGGCTGCGCAAAATGCGATCTCTGGTGACCGTCCTTCTTGTTCTGCTCTGCGGGCACGGAAATCGCACCCTCGTTTCGCCGCCAGCTTCTGCCTCGGAATCTTTGGTCGATGCGAATTCCGCACGCCTTCAAACGCTTTTTCGAAGCGAATGGGAACGCGTCCTGAAGGAACACCCGGACTATGCTTCGGAGCTCGGTGATCGTCGGTACAACACGCGATGGCCGGATGTTTCTTTACCGGCCATGCAGGCCGCTGATCGGGCGTCCGCGGAAGCTCTGACCGAACTTCGATCCATCAATTTCGAAAGCCTGAACGCCTTAGATCGGCTTAACTACCGTTTATTTCAGCGGCAATATGAAACCGAAATTGCCGAGCGGAAGTATCGTTTGTATCTCATGCCCCTCAGCCAGCGAGGGGGCATCCAGGATCAGAATCGACTGACTGACCTTTTGAAGTTCGAAACCATCCGTGACTACGAGGACTGGATTGCCAGGCTGAATGCGTTTCCGGCGTATCTGGCACAAACCATGGCGTTGATGGGGCAGGGAATTCGCGAAGGGATGCTGCATCCGAAAGTCGTCATGCAACGCGTGCCGAATCAGATTCGCAAACAGATTGTCAGCCAACCGCAGGACAGCCTCTTTTTCAAGCCATTCCGGAGTTTTGTTGTCGAGCTTACAGACGCGCAAAAACAACGACTCCGCACACAGGCTGCCACAGCAATTCAGGAACGAGTCATCCCGTCTTACAGGGCATTCCTGGAGTTCTTCGAACAGCAATATCTGCCGGCCAGCTACGATCACGCGGGATGCTGGCAGAGGCCCAACGGCCAGGAGATGTACCGACATCTGGCGAAGCGATATACAACCACGGATCTCACTCCGCAGCAGATTCACGAAATCGGTCTCTGTGAAGTCGCTCGCATTCGGAAGCAAATGGAAGTCATTCAGAAGCAGGTGGCATTTGAGGGTTCGTTCCGGGAATTTCTGACTTACCTGAGAACAGACAGGCAGTTTTACTATTCGACGCCTGATGAACTGTTGGCCGCGTATCGTGAGTGCTGCAATCGCATCGACCCTCAACTACCACAGCTGTTCATTCACCTGCCTCAAACCGGATACCAGATTGTTCCCGTTCCGACTCAGATGGCTGCCGATACGACAACCGCTTACTATCAACCTCCATCTTACGATGGTCGTCGTCCGGGGACTTACTATGTGAATCTCTATCGTATTGAGACCCGGCCAAAATTTGAAATTGAAGCGTTATCCCTGCATGAATCTGTCCCCGGACATCACCTGCAAACAGCATTGGCGATGGAAGTGAAGAGTATGCCCAATTTTCGGCGATATGGCGGGCAGACGGCATTCATCGAAGGATGGGCTCTTTACAGCGAGAAGCTCGGTGAAGAAATGGGCTTCTATCAGGATCCCTATTCACGATTCGGGCAATTGACCTATGAAATGTGGCGCGCCGTACGGCTGGTTGTAGATACCGGGATGCACAGCCTGAAATGGTCACGGCAGCAGGCGATCGATTTTTTCGCGGCCAACACCGCCAAAAGCCTGCTGGACATCGAGAACGAAGTGGACCGGTACATTGCGTGGCCCGGTCAGGCGTTGGCCTATAAAATTGGAGAGCTTCGTTTCACTGAGCTCCGAAAACGGTCAGAAGCAACCTTGGGAGATCACTTTGATGTCAGAGAATTTCATGACATCGTGCTGCGCAATGGTGCAGTGCCGCTGGATATCCTTGAAGAACAAGTCGATGCATGGCTTGCCGAAAAGGCGACCACTGAATGAATGTTGACTCTACCTGTCGTGCTGGCCGGTGTATTGTACTGGCCGGTGCGCCGTGGTTTGATTTCACCACGGCACGTTCGGCAGTTGAAGAGTTCGATCTAAGAATCGTGTGTTGCAGACCTTAAGTTTCCACTGCGATAGGCGTTTGCAATTGCTTCAGGAATGGCGGCTTCAGCCAGCACAACCGCTGCCTGATTTTCCTGCGTGACGGCCTTCATTTCCTGTTCCAGGGCAACCGCTGCCGCGCGACGTTCTTCGGCTTTTGCCCGAGCGATACGGACATCCGCTTCGGCCTGGTCCGCCTGCAAACGCGCCCCCACATTGTCGCCGACATCAATGTCAGCGATATCAATGGAAACGATTGCGTAGGCGGTTTGTGAGTCCAGACCTTTGTTCAGCACAGTTCGGGCGATCAGCATTGGGTTCGCCAGAACTTCCTTATGCGTTGCGCACGACCCAATCGCAGAAACAATGCCTTCGCCAACGCGAGCAATGATGGTCTCTTCCGTGGCTCCGCCGATCAATTGTCCCAGGTTCGTTCGTACAGTCACTCGTGCACGTGCCTTGAGCTGGATCCCATCCTTCGCGACGCCATCCAGAGTGGAACGACCCGTGCGGCTGACATCCGGGCAATCAATGACCTTCGTGTTGACACTGGTCTGAACAGCCTCCAGAACATTTCGGCCTGCAAGATCGATGGCCGCCGCGGTGTTCCAGTCGAGGTCAATGTTAGCGCGATGAGCGGCAATTAATGCCCTGACAACCAGCGGTACATTTCCTCCCGCGAGATAGTGCGACTCCATTGCGTTAGTGCTGATATCCGTGACGCCGGCCTGAACAGACATGATCCGACAATCGACGATGATGTTGGGATTCACCTTCTTCAGTTTCATGAACACCATTTGCAGTGGATTGATGGCGGCTCCCGACATCATTGCCCGAAACCAGAGCGAAAATACCGACGCAAAGACCACCAGAAAGATCAGGCCGATGATGCCCATGATGATGCATGTGCCGATGATCGCAATCACCCAGGGATCCATTCCCGGCCCCTGCGCCAGCATCGGATGATGCGGCGGCAGGCTCGAATTCAATGGAAGTCCCGTTGAAGCGAGAATGGCTGCCAGCGAAACATTCATCGATTACTCTCCCTCATCTGCAGTCTGCCAGAGGCAGACGCAAGAATTTCCGAATGAAAACGAATCCAAAGATTCTACAACAGCACCATGGATTTCCGGGCGTGAGTGTAGCCCGCCGCCCGCCGAATTCCCAACCAGCCAACTGCTGCGAAAACTTTGATTGAGTGAAGCCACCCGCGGCGCATGGTTCTCAAGTGAATCCAAAGTGAATAGATTTCCCCTGGCCCTGCAGCATCGGTGTGCTGATGCTGAACGCAGGGGGGAGAATTTGGATCACAGATTCTGCTGCCACCATCAATTCTGCGTGGCGCAAAGGACTTTGTATCCAAAATATTTGCTGGTGTTTATTCGTAAGTGGTTATTTTAGAAGGACTTCCGTCATGGGTGTCGAATCCCGGCTCGAAGAATTAGGCATCACGCTTCCAGCACCACCACCGCCCGGGGGAGTTTACACGCCGGTTGTTGTTGTGGATCGGATGGCTTACGTCTCCGGACAGGTGCCTTACGGACCGGATGGAAAACTGCTTTCAGGTCGAGTTGGTTCGGAGATCACAGAAGAAGAAGGCGTTGCTGCCGCTCGAGTCGTGGCATTGACAATGCTGGCCACTATCAAGGCTTCTCTGGGCAGTCTGGACCGTGTGAAGCGTGTCGTCAAAGTGTTCGGAATGGTCAATTGCTCGCCGGATTTTCAGCATCATCCACAAGTGATGAATGGGTTCAGCAACACCATGGTGGAAGTCTTTGGCGAGGCTGGCAAGGCTGCCCGCAGCGCTGTCGGTATGGGATCACTACCGTTTAACGTGCCTGTGGAAGTCGAGGCAATTGTGGAACTGCATGAATAGTTTGCTGCAGGTGCCTGTTTTTCAGGGACTCGGCGTCCGAAGAATCAGACTAACGGACTGGGGGAACTGCTCAGGCTGTTGAAAGACGCCGGGTTGCAGCAACCAGCTGCAGTGACACTATGGGACGAGACAGGGTTGAGAGCGAAGATATTATGGCGACAGAAACCAAAGCGACTGGCAGGCAGAGTACCGGTGTTCCGCGACTGGACGCCGCGCTCGGGGGCGGCTTGATTCCAGGCACGCTGACGGTCGTGATGGGGGCCACAGGCATCGGCAAAACACAACTGGGGGTGAGCTATGCGAATGCCGGTGCTGCGCAGGAAGGTGAGCGAGGCATCCTGTTTGATTTAACCACGCGAGGTGACTCACAGAATCAGCCGGAATACGCCCGTCGGCTGTTCGACTGGAAGATGACGATTCGTCAGCTCGCCGACCGAATTGATCCGGCGGTTGTCTGGGATCGCGATGCCATTCGTTCCGACTATCTTCACGTGTTTCATCGTGGCGGACGGCGGGTGACAATCACGGATATGCAGCCTGAAGAGTGGCAGGAGTTCAAAGCAGATTTGATGCGTCGGCTGGATCAGACGATTGCATTTTTCTACGGCAATTTTGTCCATGGAGTTCGTCGATGTGTGATTGATGGTGTTGAACCCACCGAACGGGACGCTGAATCGTTTCAGTTTCATTTGTTCGATTACATCTACCATCAGGTGCTGCGGAAAGAGCACGACTGGCTGGCGCGTGATTTATTTCGCGTTCATTTTCGTTCGCAGCAGGAACTCGTGCAAAAACACGCTTACGATTACCAATCCGTTGGAGGAATGCTGCTGTATACAAGCCATGAGGTCATGCTGGATGATCTCATCAGCCGCCCCATTCAATCCGGCGACGTTCTTTCCAATGCGAATACCATTATCCTGATGGGGAAAACTCGAAACGGCAATCAAATGGGCCGTGCGATGTATGTGGCAAAACATCGCGGCAGCGCATGCGAGGAACAAATCATGCCTTATCGAATCACTGAAACGGGCTTTGAGCTTGAGTGATATCTGTGATACGGCCCGATGCGGTTCAGACGCCTTTGTCATCGCTGAATGCGAGTGCTGAATTGCCTGCTGCCCCATTCCGTGTTCCCAGCCGAGGCTGCTGTGTCGCTTACGCAATGTCGCCTACTTTGACCTTATGAAAGATTGATCGATGTCCGGACAGTTACGCCCTTCGGTTTGTGTTGATGCCGTTTTTGAAGGACGACCAATTGATCAGGCTGTTCGGTCAGTCAGTGGCTGCGGCATTCCCGCATTTGAGTTCTGGGGATGGTGGGATAAGGACCTTGAACAGCTGAATCGGATTCGGCAGCAAAACGGCATGCAGATTTCTGCATGCTGCACGCATTTCATCTCGTTGGTCGATCCAATGAAACGTGCGCAGTACCTGCAGGGGCTCGAACAGACGATCGATGCGGCGAAATCGATCGGGTGCAAAACCATTATTTCGCAGGTCGGCGATTTTCGCCCGGAGGCCGGACGCGATGAACAGCATCGGTCACTGGTGGATGGGCTGAAGGCGGCAGCGCCTCTTTTGCACCGAGCCGGAATCACTCTGGTTTTTGAGCCGCTGAATGAACTGGTTGACCACGCCGGTTATTATCTGGTCCGCAGCGACGAAGCGTTTCAGATTGTGGACGAAGTCGGCAGCGAATATGTGAAGGTCGTCTTCGACATCTATCATCAGCAGATCAGCGAAGGTCATGTGATCCACAACATCACTTCGAACATCCATCGCATCGGGCATTTTCACGCAGCCGGTAATCCCGGCCGGCACGAATTGACGAAGGGCGAACTGAACTATCAAGCCATCTTTGATGCCATTCAGAAGACGTCGTACGACGGGTATGTCGGACTTGAGTACTGGCCGGTCGATGCACCAGAAACGGGACTCAGAGAAGTCGCGTCGTGGTTCTGACGTCGACAACGGCCCGGTGAAAGTGACAGGGCTCGCGGCTGATTCAGGATTGCTCGGCGGCTTAATTTCCTTGCTTTCAATGCAGTCTTTGGGGGGCCAGATCTTCTGGTGCCGCAGAGTTGTCCAGGATGACGCTTTCGCGGGTCAGATTCCGTGATGGGATTCGGAACGGTTCAGTTCATTTAAGAAATTGCAGATGGCTCCGGGCAGTGGCAGAAGTTGTTCCGGCCCGGGCTCTGATTCAATAAGTGTCTGCAGAAGCCATCGCTGCACCCTTGCAATTCCATCACCGGTAACGGCGGACACGGACAGAACGTCTTTGAAGCCGA
Organism: Planctomycetaceae bacterium; assembly: GCA_041398825.1. NCBI lineage: Bacteria > Pseudomonadati > Planctomycetota > Planctomycetia > Planctomycetales > Planctomycetaceae > Planctomycetaceae bacterium. Next base: position 334,059 of record JAWKTX010000008.1, read on the forward strand.
AGGTTTCGAACGCGGGGGGACTCGACGGGAGGTCATTCTTCGTCAGCAACAAGGCCGTTGGCACGGGAGCGTCTTCAGACTGTACCAGGGCAGTGAGGGATGGTTCCAGCGGCTCACCAGTGGATGCATCATGCAGCAGAAGGATTGCATCACATGTTGCTGTGCCTGCAATTGCATTCCGGATTCCTGTCCGTTCAATTTCATCGACCGTGTGTTCACGCAGTCCGGCAGAATCCACGAACTCAAATGGCCAGCCGTCAAGTACTGTTCGTACGTCGATTAAGTCACGCGTTGTTCCGGGCTGTTCTGAAACAATGGTTCGATCGTACCCCACAATGGCATTGACCATGCTGGACTTGCCGGCGTTGGGTCTGCCGAGGACCAGCACACGGTAAGGAACGATCAGATGGCGAGCAAACGACTGCCACCGCAACGTTTCCTTCAGACTTTCGAATGGATTGAAATCGCTGGTGGAGGGAGGATCAGCTTTTCGACGATGAATGGCGTTTGCGATTCTTTCGAACCAGGCAGCCAAACCTGATTGTGCTTCGCCGTTTGCCACGCGGTGCGCCTGCGAGAGCACAAATCCTGCCGTACGGAGGGTTTCTGTCTGCCGCAGAACCCGCTGGATCTCAGCTTCGATCAGGTTCTTGAGGACGTCAAACGAAGATTGATCGCAGGCTGAAAAAAAACAGTCTCGCAACTGATCGGTAGATAGTGGCAACTCCTCCAGAACGGTAATTCCGCTGGCCACCAGATCGGACTGAATGGCATCAACAGCAGCAGGACCTCCATGGCAATGGACTTCACACGTCAGCGGCGACAAACGGCAGACAACGATGTCTTCGTGGCCCCATTGCCCGTAGAGAATTCGACCGGGTGAAGCATCGCGGAAGTCAACAGACGATCGACAACGAAATGACCGCTCGACCAGTGCGACGAGTTCATCCGGGCGTTCCGCCGTGACCCGCAGGACAGCAACCGCTCCGCGAGTCGCCGCGGTCAGCAGTTCGACAGTTCCGTTGATCTTCCGCATGATTGCCTGCGTGACTTGATTGCCTTCGTGAAAGGATCAGGCGGCTTTGGAATCCGGTAACACCTGCGCGGTTGCGCTGGATGCGGGTGGCTGAGCTGTGTCGCTGGCAGATTCTTCCATCGCCAGCACTTCTTTGCCCAGCCCCTCGTAGTCAGTCGCTCCGGGACAAGCCGGAGCGTAGTCGAAAATTGACTGTCCGAAGCTTGGGGCTTCCGCCAGCTTGATGTTTCGGCGGATGCGAGTGCGGAAAATGCGTGCCGCGGCCCAGGGCGCGTCACCATCGCTGGATTTCAGGAAGTGCTTCAGGTCTTCCGTGACATCGGCGGCCAGACGCGTACCGGATTCGTAAAGGCACATCATCACACCGGTGACTCGCAGCTCGCGATTCAATCGACGACGTACCAGAGCAGTGGTTTCGAAGAGTTTTGACAGACCCTGCAAGGCAAAGAAGTGGGGTTGCAGGGGGATAAAGACTTCACCAACGGCAGACAGTGCGTTGATGGTGAGCACACCCAGTGATGGTGGGCAGTCCATGATGACGTAGTCGAAGCGATTCTGTTCTTTCCAGTGCTGCATGGCATTGCGCAGAATGAACTCGCGTCCCTGCATGCCAGCAAGCTCAACTTCAGTGGCGGCAAGGTCAATATTCGAAGGAACGACCGAAAGGTTTTCAGCCACCAGCTGCCGGGCGTCGTCGAGTGTCGTCTGCTGCGAAAAGACATCGTAGACAGTGGTCATTTCCGGGCCGGCTTCGATACCCAAATGAAAGGACGCGTGTCCCTGAGGGTCGAGGTCGATCACGCAGACCTTGCGTCCCTGTCGAGCCAGTGAAGCTGCCAGGTTTACGCTGGAAGTCGTCTTGCCAACGCCTCCCTTTTGATTCATCACAGCAATACTTCGCATTGTTTCTTCATCCTGTCGAACAGATTACGGCAACAAGAACTGTTGCGGAGGCTTGTCGAGCACTGCAGTTTTCGAACACGGCGGTTTTCGAGCTGATTGGCGATGTTTCTGCGGGAGTCAGTGAACTATTGACACGGGCTGTTCACTGACCGATTTTTCCCGATGGCCGGCAGCCCTTTCGATGGGGTTGGAATCCTGGGGGCGCCGAGTCTATTCGGATGGCGATGGCACTGACATAGCAGTCCGCTGCGTCACCAGGCAAATCCAGTCGCCAGGATGAATCCCCCGTGACACTCTGGCAGAATTCGCAGATCGGTCACTTCATTTCCCGCTTTCTCTGAATCCGCCGGGCTCCTTCATCCCGCAGTCTGCCCATGCTATGCTTCGCTCTGCTTGATCGTATTTGAAGATTGAGATTGTCCGTTTTCTTCGCGTCAGACGCAAAAGCAGTGATTTTCGATGAGTCTACAAGCAGCGCCATCGCTGGCTGTCACGCTGAATCGCCTTCAGTTCAGGAATCCGGTCCTGGTCGCCTCCGGTACGTTCGGCTACGCGAAGGAAATGGCGGCATTCGTCAATTTTTCAGAACTCGGCGGCATCATCCCCAAGACGGTGACGCCGCAACCGCGCCCGGGCAATCCACCGCCTCGCACCGTTGAAACTGCCAGTGGACTTTTGAATTCCATTGGACTGGATAATGACGGATTCGACCAGTTTCTCATCGAAAAACTGCCATATCTGAAAAGCCTGGGCACCGGCATCATTGTGAATGTTGCCGCAAAGACTCAGGATGAATTTCAGACGATGGCAGAGAAGCTCAATGATCAGCAGGGGGTTGCTGGTGTTGAATTGAACATCTCATGCCCCAATGTTTCGGGGGGCGTTGATTTCGGGACGGACCCCAGACTGGCTTCGGAGGTTGTGGGAGCGTTTCGAAAAGCCTGCCGATTGCCGATCATTGCGAAACTAACCCCCAATGTCACAAGTGTTGTGCCGATTGCTCAGGCCGTTGCCGATGCAGGTGCTGATGCTGTGACACTTGTGAATACTTTTCAGGGAATGGCGATCGACTGGAAACGCCGCAAACCCATTCTGGGGAATGTGCTTGGCGGATTAAGCGGCCCGGCGATCAAACCGCTGGCACTACGAATCGTCTGGCAGGTATCACAACAGGTGAATATTCCGATCATTGGTGTTGGCGGTATTCAGTGTATCGACGACGTCATGGAATTCTTACTGGCCGGCGCATCTGCCGTTCAGATCGGAACGGCAAGCTTCTACAATCCGGGGATTGCCTGCCAGATTGTTCAACAGTTGCCCGATGCCCTGAACCAGCTGGGTGCGAAGAGCGTCGCAGATATCACAGGGACACTCCAGATTGCTGACAGAACTTAGTCGAGAAGAAAAGTCTTCGACGGTTTTGCCGCAGAAAATATATTTTGATTCATACATCCCACATTAGTTCATTGAACGAGCCAGTATTCCGATGAGAGTTCTTTCCGGCATTCAGCCAACGGGGCGTTTTCACTGGGGCAATTATTTTGGAGCGATCCGTCAGTACATCGCTCTGCAGGGTAACGAACAATCGTTCTACTTTATTGCCGATCTGCATGCATTGACAACGGTTCGAAATCCCGTTGAGCTGGCGGACAATGTCCAGAATGCCGCTCTGGATCTGCTTGCCCTTGGGCTTGAACCGGAAAAGGCCACACTTTACCGACAATCGGATGTCCCTGAAGTAACTGAACTGACATGGTTGTTGATGACCATCACTCAGATGCATCTGCTGGAAAAGTGTCACGCTTACAAGGATAAGAAAGCAAAGGGCCTTCCAGCAGACGCCGGCCTGTTTGCATATCCGGTGTTGATGGCCGCCGACATCCTGATCTACGACAGCAATCTGGTTCCGGTCGGCGCAGACCAGGTTCAGCATATCGAAGTCACTCGCGACCTGGCTCAGCGTTTTAACAGCCTGTACGGCGAAACGCTGCAACTGCCGGATGCACACGTTCTTGACGCTTCGGCCAAAGTGCCCGGGGTCAATGGCGAGAAAATGTCGAAGAGCTATAACAACACAATCCAGATTTTCGACACACCCAAACGTCTCCGTAAGCGAATCATGTCCATCAAAACGGATTCGAAAGCCCTGGAAGATCCCAAGGATCCTGACACCTGTGCGGTTTTCGATCTCTACCGGTTGTTTGCCAGTGAACAGCAGCAGAATGAACTGGCGAATCGATACCGTTCCGGGGGCATGGGCTACGGCGAAGCCAAGCAGGCACTGTATGATTCTGCGATGGAGTACTTTGGCAAATCGTTTGCCCGCCGCGAGAAGCTCGAAGCGAACCCCGCTGACGTTGAAGATATTCTGCAGGCGGGAGCCAAACGAGCGCGTGCAAAAGCTCAGGAAGTGCTGGACCGTGCAAGGACCGCCTGCGGACTCGCCTCAGGAAAAGGTCTCCGCTGAATCTCGGTTCACAAAGCTGTCGGCGAGCGATTCGATACGTCACGTCCGGGCAGACGTTCTTCCCTGTGGAAGTCTCTTGTCTCTTCGCAAGATCGGTCGGCAGTCAGAATGGCAATTGCTGGTCTGATATGACCAGTTTGAGCGAGTTACTTGTCAATCCCTTCGTCCCAGCGTGATAACCGGCAAAGCGTGCTCCCGATTTCGAATGCCCGGCACGCATCCGGACGATATTCGTAGTTCCGACATCGACGTAGGTCCGGGTCAAACCAGACGCATGGGATCAGATCAAAGTGTTGATCGGCATCAATTCGCTGCTGGATCGTTTGAAGTAAACTGTCGGGAACGTTTCTGGCCGCCTCTTCGCCCGGTGCGAACGGAGGAACGGGCGTTCGCATGCAGCAGGCACCGCAACGATCACAGTTTTCGATCAAAGGGAGGTTTGCTCCTCCATCCACGGGACACGATTCCTTTGCGTGACCGGCATCTGAATCAAAGGGCTGCGATTCGCAGCGGATTCTCTGGCTCAGGCTCCAGTTGAAACGTTAGTCGATACCGTATTTGCTGACCTTCTTCCACATCGTGACTCGGCTGAACCCAAGAATTCTGGCGGCGGCGGTCTTGTTGCCACCTGTTTCTTCCAGCACTCTAAGCAGTTGGTCGCGTTCTTCTCGCTGTTTTGGTGTCAGTTTATCAACCGGGATTGTTGCTGGCGCGGTGGACTTGATTCGCCGCGTTCCATCCGGCATCCGCTGGAAATTTCGTCGGGCAGAAGGATTTCGAATTTCGGAAGGCAGGTCGAAAAGAGTAATCCGGTTGTCTGCCACGGTTGTCATCGCGTGCTCGATCGCATTCCGCAACTCGCGCACATTTCCGGGCCAGTCATAGTCGAGCAACCGCTGCATGGCATCACGAGAGAAGCTATTGACGGCTCGTACCTGGCGTGAGGAAATTTCCCTGAGGAATTGGTTTGCGAGCAACGTAACGTCTTCGCGACGATCGCGTAGAGGCGGAAGTCTGATATCGAAGACATGGATTCGGTAATAGAAATCTTCCCGAAATTCACCTCGTGAAATCTGTTCCCGTACATCCTTGCTGGTGGCAGCAATAATTCGGACGTCGATTGGCACTGGCTTGTCACTACCAACCCGTCGAATCCCGCGTTCCTGAAGAACGCGAAGTAGTTTGAGTTGCAGCAATGGCGACACCTCTTCGATTTCGTCAAGAAACAGTGTCCCGCCGTCCGCCGCTTCAAACATTCCAACCTGATCTCGGACCGCTCCTGGAAATGCTCCTTCGACGTGCCCGAAGAGTTCACTTTCGAGCAGTGGATCGGGAATTGCGGAGCAACGAACCGCGATGAATGGTTTCGCGCGACGATCACTGACGGAGTGAATCGCACGGGCCGCTGTTTCTTTTCCGGTACCTGGTTCGCCACTGATGAATGCTGTTACGTCGGTCTGTGCAGCAAGTCTCAGCCGCCGATACACTTCCTGCATGGGCTGGCTGGCACCGATGAGCTGTTCGAATGCATCCCGTTGACACGTTTGCTCTTCGAGCATCTCGATCTTCTGGTATGCAAGAACAAACTCCGTGACATCTCTGAAGCATCCGATGGCTCCCTTCGGCTTCCCCAGATCATCTCGAAGGAGACGGATACTTCCGTGAAGCTGCAACGCTCTTCCATCTCTTGCGAGCACTTTGTATTCCTGACGGTGCACACCGTCAGCAGTGCTCGGAGAGTGCGCACTCAGAATTTCAGGCAGTGACCCGAATCCCTTCTGCTGGCCTGCTCCGAGCATCGTGCAGGATCTGCCAAGAACGTCCTCTCGCGAGTACCCTGTGATTCGCGTGGCGCCGTCACTCCAGGAAACAAATTCTCCCAATTCATTGACGGTGAAGAATCCCACGGGCATGCCATCGATCAGTTTGGCAAGCAGGGACGGGTCTTTCTGATAGTCGAGTTCCATGACGGACCTGTCAATTGATGAAGAAATTTCTGGTGAGCCCGAAGCGTCTTTTATCTGCGCGATGGGTTAATCGTCGGATGCCTCTTCGCCCTCAACAAATGGGCGAGTGAACCAGGGATAGATTGCCGGTACCACCAGTGAAGTCAGAAGGGTCGATGTGACCAGACCGCCGATAACAACGGATGCAAGTGGGCGTTGCATCTCTGCGCCGTCACTTGTCGATATGGCCATAGGAAGGAAACCAAGACTCGCAACGAATGCGGTCATCAATACCGGCCGAAGCCGTGAAAGCGCTGTTTCTCGTGTGGCCTGATCCAGCGGCATGCCGGTCTTGCGAAGCCGTTCGGCCGCGCTGACCCAGACGAGACCGTTCAAAACGGCGACACCGAACAGAGCAATGAACCCAACGCCCGCCGAAATGCTGAACGGAAAACCTCGCATTTTAAGCGCGAAGACGCCACCGGATGCGGCCATGGGAACCGCAAGGAAGATCAGCATCGCGAGACTTGTTGACTTGAAGGATGTGTAAAGCAGCAGAAAGATCATCAACAGAACAATGGGAGTGATCATTGCGAGACGTTTGCTCGCGGACTGGAGGTTTTCAAAATCTCCACCCCACTGAATTTCATATCCGGTGGGCAGGTTCACTTTGCTTTCGACGGCTTTCTGTGCAGCCGTGACAAACGACGCCACATCCACGCCGCGGACATTGGCAGAAATGAACGTCCGGCGGCGGTTGGAGTCGTGTTCGACGGTAGGCGGTGTTTCTTCCGGAATCAGGTCTGCAAGTTCTCCCAGCGGCACGGGTTTTCCGCCGGCATCGGCGACCGGAAGCTGCCGAATCATCTCTTCTCTTCCACGCCAGTTTTCCGGAATACGGACCATGATGGGAAATCTTGCTCGCCCTTCGAAAATCGTTCCGCATTGACGACCTCCAAGCGATTCCACGACATCCATCACCTGTCGAGCTTCGATTCCGTACTGAGCCATGGCCTCACGCCGGGGCAGTATGGTCAGGGTGGCCAGGTTGGCCTGGTAGTCTGCTTTCACATCCACCGCGCCCGGTATCGTCTTCAGCACGCGTTCGATGTCTTTCGACAGGCTCGCCAGTTTCGTCAGATCATCTCCGTACAACAGCACAGCGACGTCGGCTTTGACTCCCGCTACGAGCTCGTCGACTCGCATTTCGATGGGCTGCGTAAATCCAAATGCCACACCCGGAACACGGCTATTCAGGGCATCGGACATTTCTTCAATCAGTTTTTCTCTGGTGACTCCAGGACGCCATTCGGTGTGATCCTTCAGAATGACCCAGACATCGGTTTGATGCACGCCCATCACATCATTTGCGATTTCTGGTCGGCCTGTCTTGCAGAATGCTGTTTTGACTTCCGGAAACTGAAGGATCTCTTTTTCAATGCGAGTCGACATGTCGATCGCACCCTCCAGCGTTGCGCTCGGAAGCCGAACCGCTTCGACCAGTAAGTCACCTTCCTCCAGACGGGGCATGAATTCGGCCCCCAGATTTAATCCGACCGGAATACTGATACCAAACACGGCGATCGCAATGGCGGTCGTGATATAAGGATGACTGATCGCCCGACTGACAATCGGGGCGTAAAGCCACTTGATCCAGCGAACCAGGAAGACATCTTTGTCTTTCATATGTCGCGGAAGGGCGAGAGAGGCCATCGCTGGCATGAATGTCATTGACAGGATCAGCGAGCCAGCAAGGGCAAACAGGACGGTCAAAGCCATCGGGCGAAATAATTTACCTTCCGTCCCCTGAAGCATCAGGATCGGGAGATAAACGATGGAAATAATCAGCTCGCCGAACATCGTCGGTTTTCTGACTTCGATGGCGGCGTCGCGAATGATCGTCTTATGGTCTCGGCCATCATGATTATGGGATAACCGATGAATACAGTTTTCGATCATGATGACAGATGAGTCCACGATCAGCCCGAAGTCGATTGCGCCCAGGCTCATAAGGCTGGCTGTAATTCCAGTCAGTTGCATCAGATTTGTGGCAAACAGCATGGAAAGCGGGATCGCCAGTGCAGTAATCAGTCCGGCGCGAAAACTGCCGAGCATCATCAGCAGCACCAGAATCACCAGGGCTCCGCCTTCCACCAGATTTTTCAGGACCGTATGCAGTGTGCGACCGATCAATGCAGATCGATCGTAGATCACTTCAATTTCGACTCCTTCGGGCATTGTCTCGCGTATTTCGTCCAGTCGAACCTTGACTCGTTCGACGACTTCGCGTGAGTTCTCTCCCACCAACATCATGACCAGCCCGGTCACCGCTTCACCTCGCCCATCACGAGTCACTGCGCCCTGACGAGTCATTGGGGCGATTGCCACTTCGGCAACGTCGCGAACCAGTATCGGCGTTCCATCTGCCTCACGGCGAATGACGATACTCTTCAGATCCTCAACGCCGGTGACAAGTGCCTGGCCTCGAAGGAATCGTTGTTCGTCGTTGTGGACGACGTAACCGCCTCCGGCCGCCATGTTGTTCGATTCGATGACGTTGAACAACTCCTCAAGTGTGATGGCATTGCTGTTCAGCAAAGATGGATCCGGACGAATCTCAAACGTCTGATAGAAGCCGCCGTGAGTATTGATTTCCGTCACACCGTTGACTTCTCGAAGCTTTGGTGCGACTTCCCATTCGAGGATTGTCCGAAGCTGCATGGGCGAATATGTCTGTCCCTGAGCGTTTCGGACTTCGAACTGGAGGATCTCTCCCAGAGCCGTGGTGAGCGGACCGATTTCCGGTGTGCCATAGCCTGGCGGGATATTCGAGGCGGCGTTTGTCAGGCGTTCTGAAACCAGTTGCCGAGCCAGATAGATATCGGCACCCTCTTCAAAAACGATGGTGACGACCGATATGCCGAACTTTGAAACGCTGCGTACTTCTTCGACGTTTGGCAGTCCGCCCATCGTCGATTCAACCGGGTACGTCACGTAGCGTTCCACTTCGACGGGCGACAACGAGCCCGCGTCCGTGATTACGGTTACCTGTACGTTGGTCATGTCAGGGACGGCATCAATGGGCAGATGGACGGCCGCATTGATACCGGCAACGGCCATCAACAATGTACCTGCAAGGACCAGAAATCGATTTTCAAGTGTCAGTTCGATCAGGCGGGCTAACATGGCGGGCTTTCAAACGAAGCTGCGCTGGGATGACTGAAATCTACGCAGTGATTCGGCTCATTGAATGGAGCCGGGATAGAGACAACTACTCTTCACGCTCAAGCAGCATTTCGCTCTTCAGGACAAAGGCACCCGCAACGACAACCTGATCGCCCGCGTTCACGCCTGAAAGAATCTGCACATAATCACCCGAAGAAAGTCCGGTCGTGACGTCCACTCGGTGGAAGGTATTCTGGTCGTCCGGCACGAAAACAAACTTCTGAGAGTCGTGCTCCACGATCGCACTTTCCGGGACAGCAATGGCTTGCTTTGCTTCGCCGAGTGGCACTCGCACGGTCACATACATCCCCGGGCGAAGGGATCCATCCGTATTCCGGATGACCGCAATCAAAGGCACCGCATTCGTTGATGGATCTACTTCACGTCCAACAAAATACACGTTAGCGACCACGGGTGTCGTTGAACCCGGTGTCACAAAAACCTCAATCTCATCGCCAGGGTTTAATGCCAGGGCACCACGATCCCGGTCTCGCAGATCGGCAGCTACCCAGAGCGTTGATGTGTCCGCAAGAACGAACAATGAATCGCCAATACTGACTCGTTCGGAAGTACTGAAGTTCTTCTGCTCTACAGTGGAGGCAAATGGCGCACGAACCCGCACCAGTGAAAGAACGCTTTCATCCATGTCCAGCTGATCGTCCGAATAGACATCGGCCCCCACCTGCCCCAGCAGTGTTGCAACATTCTGTCGGCTGATTTTCAACCGGCGCTGGGCATCGTTCACTGCGACTTCTGCCTGTCGACATGACTGCCGTGCGTCAAAAATCAGTTGTTCCAGTGTTCCCTGTAATGATGCTTCTGCAGTGTCGCGTTCCGTCTGTCGTTCCTGCAGAACCTTTGCAGGGACGACACCTGTTGCAACGTTCTGCTGAGCAGACTTTGTCAGAGATTCGGCCAGCAACAACTGAGAGTAATTCGAAAGAATCTTTTCCCTCGCAGAGCCAAGCGAAACCCCACGCAGCTGCTCCTGAATCTGATCCAGCGGCTGTCGACCCTGAATGGCGCCGGCCATTTTCTGAATGCCCTGGCAAACCAGTTGTTCCCAGTCCCGCTTCTGTGTCACGATCGCCAGGTCAGCTTCTCGCTGAAGAACATCCGCGCGAGCGTGGCCGACTTCGGAGCTGTTGAGTTCCGCGAGAACTTCACCAGCCTTCACGCGGTCGCCAGGTTTTACGTGGACACTGGTCAGGACGCCCGACGTTGCCACGCGCACTTCGATATGACGCTGGTCGTCGTACCGAAGACGACCAGCTACCGTATTGAACGGTCTGACTGGGCGTTCCTGAACTCCTTCGACCTTGAGCGACGTGGCTGCAGCTTTCTCGTTGTTCAGTGTGACCGTCGACGGCTGTATGTCGCCCGAGACCTCGGATTCAGTTTCCCTCGGTTCCATTTGTTCGACGACTAGTGGCTGAGGCTTCACTCGACTCCAAACCACGAAAGCGCCCGCGAACGCTGACAACAGCATTGCGCCGGCAATGGGGAGAATGTACTTCATGATGATTGACCGCCTGCTGTTGACACAGCTTAAAAACTCAGGGCACAGGAACCAGTTTTTGATCAGCGCAAGAATGAATTGCGCATTGTGAACGGGATTCACCACAGGCAAGTGGGCGGTGCGACGCGGTCAGGGCAGAGAACAGCGTGGACCACAAGGTTGATGGTCAACGCAGACGAACTCAGCCGGAAGGGAATCCTGGACGTGGGCACGAACAGAACAGAGACCGGACGACCTGCAGATTGCCGCAACGCTGGCTCAGGCGTGAGCCGAGCGGCAACGGAGCCGGTTCTAGATGATCGCGGTGCCGGTCACGGCCGCCAGCGACTTTGAAGGCAAGAGCGTGTTCAGGAAGGAGCCCGGAGCATTACTGATCGGAGGCTCAGTTCCGACTGACACTCTGAAGTCGAAGGATTCAATCAACAATCCCTCGTTTAGAACAGCAACGTCATTTGCGTGCGATTCCGGAGAACAAATCAGCGAAAGCAGATCTTCCACCACATTCCGCTGGGGCGAATCTCCCGAGTGTTCGGGAAGGCTGCCGGGAGTCACAAGATGCCAGTGCCATTCAGTGAAGCAAACGGGTGAGGCCTCATGGAATGTGCGAATATGGGCAGCCTGAGCGGCGTGCGACTCTGGTGAATGAGAGTGATGGTGCATCATTGGCACAGGCCCGCGCCACATGCACAGGCACAGCATCAGGCGGAATGCCTGTTGATAAATGCCTGATTTGTTGTGGAACATCGAGGACATGCCAGTTCACTCACCGAAAATACAAGAGTCTTCTCAGATCTTCGCTCATGACAATTCGGGAATCAACCCCGAAGCAGCAACTTTGCCAACCTATGTGATACTCGGCACACCTGGCTGTCGAAATTTCGCACATTAGCGCTAATTGTTCGATGAAAACCGACGACCGAAAAACCGGGACCGGCATGCAGGACGACCGGAAGCCGTCGTGTTTTCAGGTCTCCTGCTCGAGCCAGTCCCGTTTTTCAACAGGCTGCTGCGCTCCCAAGCCAAGCAAATTGTGGACCGTTTCAGGTACATGCATCACACATCGTCAATCGGGAACAGCTTCTTCATCTGGGTTTGTCGGTATTCGAAGATGCGTTTGACATCGTTCTTCACACAAAGCCAGTGTACGAATCGTCCGCCCGGAACCCCGTAGTGAACCCGATCTGTCATTTTCACATAGTTCCCGACCTGCTCAAAATAGTGGGTGTGGTGCCACCACAAATAAGGCCCGCGAAGTTGCTCATCAACAAATCGAAACGGTGGAGCCCACTCACTGATTCGAGTCCGCCATTTGATTGGGATGCCGCGTAATTTCAGACGGTAGTCGATGAGAGTCCCCTCCTGAATGACGATCGGCCGTGGCGTGGTTACGTGAAAATGAAGCCACTTCGGTGTGATCGTTTCCAATTGCATCGCATCGGAAAAGAACTCAAAGACCTCGGTCAGGCTTCCGGAGAGGAGCTGTGTGGTTTCAAGCAGAAATCCAGCTTTGTCCGGATGCTTCGAAATTCGAACATCTGTTGAAAATGAATCTGACAGCGTCGCTTTCGGACTGGCTGTCCGCGTGGTTGTTTCCATCAGGCTCATCGAAGTTCTCTCCTGGTATCCATCAAACGAATCTCTTTGCACCACACAAAAATCGACCAGTGCATCGTAAGAACCATCTCGGTCAGGCGTCCGGTGACTTCCACGACCTGCATCGAAAACTGGTTTTGAAGCGAATTTCTGGTACGTGAACCTCATTGAGAGTCTGCGCGATTCTCGTGCCGTTTCAATTGGGCAGAACCTTAGGGCGAGATGTACTAACCCGGGGATCCGTGTGAACGAAGCATCCGAGGCTCATCACCGCAGCCGCGGCCGAAAATTAACCGGCTTTGGGGCGTCTGCAGAGTTAACCTCCCAGGAACCCATTTCTCCGGGCAGAACGAGGACTTTCGGGCTGAACCGAGCCCCTGGGTTTCGCAAAGTCCAGCTTTGTGGAGTTTGGTTGCTTGCGATTCGGAATTCACTGCGTTGACATGGTGAAATCAGACTGCGTGAGTTAATTTCGAACATGTCGATTTCATCTCGGCTTGACTGCCGTAAAACGCACAATTGACCTCTTCTCCTCATTGAACGCCCTGCAACATGCTCAACCCTACAGTGTCATTTAAACGTCCCGAAGCAGATCTGTCGCTCCTGGAGTTACTGTCGTTAGAGTACCCCAACGTCGACGCTGCCATAGCTGAAGTGGCTCGACTGTCGGCAGTGCAGACTCTTCCCAAAGGGGCAGTTCACGTCATCAGTGATATTCACGGTGAAGATAAAAAACTTCAACATGTGATCAACAATGCCTCCGGGACACTTCGGCCGCTGGTGGAAGAATTCTTTGCCGAAACGATGAACGCAGGCGAACTGGAAGAGTTTCTGAAGCTGACGTTTTACCCCGCGGAAGTGACTGGACAGCTCCGGGAAAAACTCACATCTCCCGAGGATGTTCGCGCATTTGCAGAACGAACCCTGAAACCACAGCTTCAATTGCTACGCTACCTGGTTTCGAACTACAGCCTGCGTCTGGCAACCAAACTTTTCCCGGCAGAATACCGGGAACTTCTGCTGGAGATGCTGCATGCTCCGTCGACCGAACGCAGCGTCGAGTTTATTTCCGCCATGCTGGACGAACTCGTTCGTCGAGATCGCGCGCTGCACCTGATCCATTTACTCGGCCGCCTGATTCGAAACCTGGCTGTCGATGAATTGATTATTGGGGGAGACTGCTGGGATCGTGGGCCGCGCGGCGATCGCGTCGTGGACTATCTTCGTCTGCAACCCAATGTGGAGTTCATTTGGGGCAACCACGACGCACTCTGGCTGGGTGCTGCTCTCGGCAACGAAGCGCTCATCTGTACGGTTCTTCGCATCTCACTTCGATATCGACGTTTGGGGCAGCTGGATGAGGGATACAGCATTCCCCTGACGCCGCTGGAGCACCTGGCTCGCACGGTTTATGCTGAAGATCCGGCCATACACTTCCTTCCGAAGGGAGATGGTATGCGGCCAAAAGAAATCGTTGCCCGGATGCAGAAGGCTGCGGCAGTGATGCAGTTCAAACTGGAAGGGAAACTGATTGAACGCAACCCACAATGGGAGCTCAATCACAGAAGATTGCTGCACCGGATTGACTACGCAAACGGTACCATCGTCATCGATGGCGAAAGGTACCCATTGAGAGATCAGTTGTTCCCCACAATTGATCCGGATCACCCTTATGAACTTACACCCGAAGAAGCATCCTGTCTGTCTCATCTGAAGCACTCCTTTCTGAACAGTCAGAAGTTGCAGGAACAAGTCCGATTTATGGTGGGGCATGGTTCGATGTATCTTCGTCGCGACGAGTGCCTGATCTTCCACGCATGCGTGCCGGTGGATGCCGACGGCAACTTTCTTCCACTGGTGGTGGATGACCAGCGGATGGCCGGGCGAGCGTTGTTTGAAGGTATCGAGAAAGTTGTCCGTCGGGCCGTGATGCGGTCAGCAGAGAATGATCTGGACTTTCTCTGGTATCTTTGGAGTGGTCCTCGATCTCCACTATTCGGGAAGGACCGAATTGCCACATTCGAGCGTGATTTTATCCAGGATAAAAAACCGCATCGTGAAACCAAGGATCCTTACTTTTCACTAATCCACGAAGTCGATTTCTGCGATCGCATCCTCCGGGAATTCGGCATGGAAACTGATGGTGGTCTGATTGTGAACGGTCACGTTCCGGTGAGAGTCGAAGCCGGGGAGTCACCACTCAAACGAAGTGGAAAAGCCATCACAATCGATGGTGCTTTTTCAGAAGCTTACGGCGATTATGGATACACCCTGGTTCTTGAAGCGAATCGCATTGTACTGGCAGAGCACCATCACTTTGACTCCGTTGATGCAGCCATCCGCGATGGTATCGATATCGTTCCGAAGGTTCAGGAGATTCGAGTGTTTCATCAGCCACGCTCAACACGTGATACCGAGCGGGGACAACGAATTCGTTATCGGATTGAAATGCTGGAACGCCTGATCGAGGCCTATCAGACCAACCGGCTTCACGAACGCCCGGCTGGCCATCTGGAAGAATCCGCTCGATTGTGAGTTGCCACCTCAGATTGGGTGGTTGGCCAGGAATACATTCGACTGGATCGGTTGGCCCGAAATGAATTCGAAAACGACAATCTGAAACGGAATGACCTCAAACCGTCATCTGGAGGACTATGGCTGCGGCCAGCAGAATCAGCGCAAAGGTGTCCTGCAATTGCCAATCCGATCTGCGAGAGCGAGTGAGGAAATCCAGAAGCGCGCCGGTTGGACATCCGAATCGACAATAAGCCATTGGTGTGAGCGCAGAGGCAACCAGCCCACCGATGGCGACGATGATTGTGGCAGTACCAGCAATTGAAAACAGCCAGGCATCAAACGGTTCTATGTCGACCGGACTGAACGGCAAATGCAGGAACCCTACAAGCATGACCCAGGTGATCAGAATTACCGGAATCAGCCTCAGCCGTCGCTGTATCTTGCCGGAAATGGACAACTTCCATGGCAACCGATTCCGCAACAATTGTTGCACAGCTCCGTGCGGGCAGATGTGGCTGCAGTAAACATTTCGGCGTGAAACAATCGGGACGATCACAGCGGCAAGAGTCAGGATCACCAGACCTGCCGCGCGTTGCCATGGAATTCCGTTTTGTGACCATCCCAGTAAAGATGCCTGCGACAGTAAGTCTCCGTTAACAAGTCCCAGCCAGACGATCAGAATAATCTGAAACGACCATCGTAATCGGCGCTTTCCCCGAAGTCCCGTTGTTCCGATCAGAACGCCAATGGCGGTGATCAATGTCGTTGAAATATTACGGAGCGTAACAAAAGAGTACACCGGATTCTCCGATTTGGAGCCACTGGCCGTCTCCTGTGTCTCCTCAAGCCTTCGGACGTAGTCCACTGCAGCAACCTGAAGCGATTCGGCGACAGCGAGGCTTGTCATTGTTGCTCCGCTGACCCCTTCGATTCGTTCGGTGTCGAGGTCCAGTTGTGATAGTTCGCTGATGCTGCGTCCGACGAACAGCTTCCGGAAGTAAGTGTCGTCTCTGACATAGTCGACGTAGGGTTCATTGTCGTAGCTGTTTCCAACAGCAATGCCGACAACGTTGTCGTCGGTGGTCAGGCCGATGAGCGTGTTGGTTGGACCCTGGTATCCAATCAAATTGTCTGCGGCTGGTGATGTACAAAAAATGTGTCCCAGCATGATTCCTGAGGCGTTTGTCACGATCCATTTGCCGGGACCGGACTGATTCGAAGCGGAGACGGAATTTGCCTCCGGAAAAATGATCTGCACATCCTTCAATTGTGGTGGCTCGGGAAATTTCAGCGAAACTTCACTGCGATGGGTGAGTTTCCCGTCTGGGCTGTTTTCTGACGATCGGTCTTCGTTCAAAGCGAATCGGAGACTTTCCAGGATTGCCAGGGATGTGAGTGTTGCACCGGAGACTGCTTCCACCTGCGGAGCGCGGCGCATGTCCTGCAGAGAATGAGAACCAAACGCAGGCAGGAAATACTGATTGTCCAGGATTTCCTGAACATGGTCTCGAGTGTCCAGACTGCTCAGGATCTTGACTTTACGAATGCGTCCTTTTGTATCTGCAGTCACGAGGACATCTGTTGGCCCGGAAAAGCCAATGATATGATCAGCTGCCGGAGATGTTCGGACGGCGTAACCCGAGAGCTCGCCGTCACGGTTCTCGATTGCAAGCAGGTTGCCCATGGTTTCGAGGCCGGAATCTGCTTTTTCTGCCGGGCTGGCCGGGGTGATGGATGCTGCGTCGGGGAAGACATCCTGCACCAGCGGTAACAGCCGCGACAGATCTCTTTCGGCGATCAGCATTTCGATTTGCCACTGTCGGTGCTGGATGTGAATCAGCAGGACGATCGCGACAAAGACGAAAACGCGGTAGACAATGATCAGCCTGCCCGCCATTGACTTAATCAGCAGGAAGGACCTGGACAGCGTCGACATGCATGTTTCCATTCACATGCATGCCATTGATTTCGACGATGCAGGGATCACCTTCTTTCGCTCTGAAAACTCCAAGACTGATGAAGTTGTTTTCCAGCGGCGCGGGTTCCTTCATGTTAATTTCTCTCGTGACAGTCATGCTGCCAATCGTGACTTTCACCTTCACATTCGATGCGCGATTTTCGTGGTTCAGATATCCCAGACGAATCTCATGCTTGCCGGTGGCGGGAGCGTCGAACTTATAACGAATGGCCGATTCTTTGTTTCCTGAATACAGATAGCCAAATGCCACAAAGCCCCGGAGCCCCGTGCCTTCGGTCCACGGGCCGGTTTTTTCTGCCTGACGATCGTCGATCACAAGGCCGGGAAGTTTCTTCGGATCGAGTCCGGGCATCGGCCCTGTGGAACTGGCGAGTTCCATCGCATCGTCCGGAATTTTTACAGGCTCGTAAACCGTATCCCGATGCGCTTTTCCGGGCAAATTGAGCAAGTCAATCAGTTCGGCCAGATAGCGATTGTAAACATCCCGCGGCTGGCATTCATGCAGCACGCAAAGGCTGGCAGCGCGACCAACCACTTCACCCATCATGCCGCAAGTCTTCATGACGCGAGTCGTTCCCAGCGCTTCATGTGTCACACTGATATTTCGCCCCGCCATAAACAGGTTCTCAATGTTTCGGCTGTAGAAACATCGGTACGGGACCGGGTAACCATATTGGCGGTCGACGGATCGATCGTGAACGGCATAACTGATAAACGGATTATCCGGGAATTTGTCTGCGTACTGTTCTTTGGGATAGTGCAGATCGATCGACCACGTGCTGGGCACGCATCCATCCGGAAAGTCACGTTTGGAAACAATGTCTTCGTTGGTCAGCACAACGTCTCCCATCAGACGCCGTGATTCGCGGGGGCCGCCGATGTAGGCAACCCACGTCAAGATGGCGGTTTGATGCTGGTCTGCTCCATCACGGTTTTTCATGGCGTTGAATGCACCGTAGACCGCACGGAGATTGTGGTCGCGAATACCTTCTGCATCGCCAATGGCATCCTTGTCAAATCCGCTTTCCCAGAACCATTGACCGTGGTGGTCCCGAGGGTAAGGAAAGTCGTCCATCTTCAGGTCCAGAGCCCATGGAGTTTCCGGGAACTGCGTCGTCTGGTCGATTTCGTCCCAGGCCCACATGTTGCTCATTCCCATCCGACCTTTGTCTTCCATGTCCCAGTCGGCGTCTGCCAGGTAGCCAATCGTTCCATGCCCTGTACTATCGCAGAACAGGCGACCCTGAAACTCCGAATGTTCGCTGGTACGGGTATCGAATGCGGTGACAGAAACGATTTTCTTTTCGCTGGTCTTCACCTGATATGCGTGATGATTCAGAAACAGATCGATGTTCTTTTCTGCGCGAACGATGGCTTCCTTCTTTTCGTCTTCAAATTCTTCGTACCGTCCGGGCGATTTCGTTGCATGGTCGCAGAACTCTTCAACAATCTCACCGATCCGTGGAAATTTGCCCCGTCGGATATTGCCCATGGCCCAGACGCGTATTTCACTGCTTCCGTTACCGCCAAGAACCGGCCGATCCTGAATGAGTGCGACCTTGCAGCCCATTCGAGCAGCGGAAATCGCTGCGCCCATTCCGGCGTATCCACCGCCAACAACAACCAGATCGTAGCCGTCTCGCTTTGTTGGTGTTTTGTCCAACCCAAGCTGTGTTTGACGCCATGCAGCCAGTGGCTCGGAAATGTTCGGCGGTGCCTCGCCGGATTTCGTGAAATAGAGCGCATCGCACCGACCGTCGAAGCCGGTCAGATCATGCAGAGCAATTTGTATTTCGGTCTTTGTCGTTTCAAATGTTCCGCCGTCGTGCCAGAACCATTCCGCACTTCGTGTCCCAAAAGTTTCCGGTAACGCCTGCCCGTCAATCAGGACCTGAAACCGTCCGGGTTGACCCTTTGCATTCCATCGAGCGACCCAGTCTTTAGTGCGGACGAAGACGCGCCATGTGCCTGCTTCCGGAAGAGTCACGGTGGTGTTGGCGTCTTTCACAGGTTGCCCCAATCCGTGGGCCAGCATGTAAGGCGATCCCATTTCGCGAATGAACTGAGTGTCCAGTTTCCATCCGCCGGGATGGGTGAAACTCTCGGCTTCAACCAGAACACTGGACGTGTCTTTTCCTTTGGCAAACGACCGTGTTGACGATGAATTCAGCACGCATACAGCGATACAGACAATCAGCATTCGAAACATAGTGAACATCATCCACCTGGGAAGGAAATCGCAGAATCGTCCTGCCTGCCAGAATAGTCCGGCGCATAAAACTACTGTGCACCGCAGGCTCATTCCATACGCCGACGTTGATGCATCATCTCTACAGGAGCTGGCGTCATGGGTGAGCATGCGGGAACGCCGATCGTAATCGACGATCGCCCGGCAGGCGAGACTCCGGGCACAATTCGGTCGAAATTCATGCGTTGTGCATTTCGAGACGACGCACCGCATGCACCTCATCCTGCCCTGGCGCTTACCGCTTTGGTGCGGGATTGGGCTGGAATCGTCTGGTCAGCAAAACAGACGCGGGATAGCCCGCTTCTGCTGAATCGCTTACAGCCACAGGTATTTCAGGATGAAGTCGTAGACGTCGCCGAAGCAATAGTAGGCCAGCGACGTTTCATTGCAGTAAATTCGAACGGTGACTTCTGCTCCGATTCGTTTTTCGGGCAGTTCCTGACCGTCGTCTGCTTCGGCGAGCAGTTCAAACGCTGTTCCCATCTCCGTGTCTGTGGTGGAACGCGTTGCAATGCTTGTCAGATGACATTTCAGTTTGTCGTTATCCGGCTGAGTGGCCAGATAAAAGTTGCCGGGTATTCGGAGCGATTCTTCCGGTGACTTGCCACTTTCCAGACGACTCCGCTGAGTCCGCAGGATATGCCCCATCCGCTTTTCTGGTACGAGCAGTTCCATATGCCACTGGCCTTCATCATTCATGATGTCGAACAGATGATCGCCTTGTCGCACAGGTCGGTCTTCCAGCATCTGCCGCAGCTGGAAGTTTGGAATAATACCATCATGCGAAGCAACGATGGTGAGTTTTTCCTGTCTTCGATTCTCAAGCAGGCTCAACTGATTCTTTGCGATTTCCAGATCTGCCTGCGCGCGGGTGAGTTCGACGCTGATGCGGGCGACGACGTCTTCTCCCCGACTTCCATCACGCTGGACGGCGCTTCTGGCGCCGGCAAGCTCTGAAGTCTTCAGGACCTTCAGTTGATCCTGTTTTCGCACTTCTGCTTCTGCGGACCGAATTTGTTCGTCCAGTTCGTCATTCACCATGACGACCAGCACCTGACCTGCTTTGACGCGTTCTCCCCCTCTGACCTTCAGGCCTTCGCGGGTGATTTCGCCGTCCCACTTTGCAAACACGGCGTACTGCTCTTTTGGCATCAGTTTGCCTTCGGCATCGACGGGGTACTCCAGCCGATAGAATGTGCCGGCCGCAGCAATCAATGCGATGCCCGTGAGAACGGCCAGTGTGATCGCCAGCTTTCGGCCGTGGAACCACTCCATGCCCGTGCCGAGAATCTTCCAGAGCTTCATACCCAGGATACGGGAATGTTGACGTGCATTCCACAATGCGGCACCGATGTGATCGGCGAGCAGTTCGGCACGCTGTTCGAGTTGTGAAGACACTTCCGATTCGGCAATTTGTTCCACAACAATGCAGCCGGTTGCTTTGGGCCGCTTGACTCGCCGTTTTCGTTCTTCTTCTTCGCCCTGCTTGTGTACCATCGGCTCACTTTCGTAAGTCGGCACAAGCATCACCATGCGAGATCCGCTCTCCTGAACGAAGTTCGCGAGAGGTTGTTCGATCTGTGGTGGAAGCCCATCGATTTTGCCTGTGTAGACGAGCGTCTCGCCCATTTCGATCACGCGCTGGGCAAGCTTTGCCATCGCAACGATCAGGTTCGAACGATGGTTGACCGAACTTTGCCCGCTGACCGCGCGCACGGTTGTGCTGCGACCTTTTCGCACGACGACACTGAAGCGGTCGACGCCCAGTAGACTGCGCCCGTCACTGGCGGCTGCATCCGCCACTTCCTGCTCGTCGAGTGTCCGCTGAATACGCAGGGTGAACTGTTCGAAATCCGTCCAGAACTGGTTCTTCGCGTCAGCTGTTTCGGGCTGATTTTTGCGTTTCCCTTCGATGAATCGAGAGGCATATCCGCACATCTGTTCGAGAAACTGCATGTAACCGGATTGTGCTTTTTCGGGAACATCCGGCCGCTGAAACAGTTCGACCACACCAACACAATTCTTCTCCTTGTGGAGTGCAGAAAGAACCAGCACATGCTCGGTGGGTAGTTTTGCTTCGCCTCCATGGGCGATCGTGCGCGCTTCGCCGGTTTGCAGGACTTCGCTGAGGAGCTTTTCGTTCAGCTGAAGCGCACCGGGTACCTCGCGCAGTCCGGTTTGATCGAGATTGACCTGAGCGGCCATGCCGAGCCGACCAGTATCTTCAATCATCCAGACAGCGCCTGCCCTCGCGCCGATCGCGGTGACGACTCGCGTCAGGAATTCCTGGAAGTAAATCTGCGGGGGAATATTCTGGCCGGACATCTGCTCGATTTCTCGAGCCAGTTGCATAACCTTTTCTCGAACGCGTTTCAGATTCTCGTCCGATGGGACTGGTTCCGACATGACTGGATGACTTCCGTACGAATGCAAATTCCAACAGATGAACGGATGGGATTGACGCGGAAGTGTCTCACACCGAAGAAATCGGAGCAACACCCAGATCGGCTTTGAACCCGCCAGAAGTGTGATGCTGCAACACCTTGCGCGAATCCAGGTTCGGTATCTGGCCCACAAATCGGCGAATCTGTCAGGCCCCCGGCATTTATTGCCGATGTCCGATGGCGGCCGATCGCTTGCCGCCACTTCCGATCCTGTTAACGTCCTGACCTGTTTCTGTTCAGTCGTTTCCAGTTGACGCTTTTGCCCCGGCGTCCGAAGTCATCTCCATTCTCTCTGTGTGCCGAGCCTGATAAATCATGTCCGCTGAAGTCATTGCCATTGGATCCGAATTGACCTGCGGTTCGAAACTGGATACGAACAGTCAGTGGCTGAGTCGTGAGCTTGAAGCGCTGGGCTGGACCGTAACGCGTCATACCGCACTGGCCGATGATATGGCTGCGATGACGGCTGAATTTCGGGAAGCGGCCACCCGATCCCGTGTAGTCATGATTACCGGCGGACTCGGGCCGACACTGGACGACATCACACGCGACGCGCTGGCGGCAGCATTCGGGCAAGCATTGATTACTGATGAGCAGGCGCTGGAGCAGATTAAAGCACTCTTTGCCGCGAGGGGCAGAGAAATGCCAAATCGCAATCATCGGCAGGCTCAGCGGCCCGAATCGGCTCAAATGATCCAGAACTTCTGTGGCACTGCCCCCGGGCTTATCATGCGAATTGAGCCGGATGCGGAAGGATTGGTTCATCCCGATGGATGCCTGATTGCTGTCATGCCGGGCGTTCCGGCAGAAATGAAGCCGATGTTTGAGCAGCAGGTCCGTCCGAATCTGGTTGCGAGCAACACCGTGATCACGCGAAAGGTGATTCGCAGTTTCGGATTTGGTGAATCGGACGTTGAAAAAATGCTGGGGGAACTGACCGCAAGAGGACGTAATCCGGAAGTGGGCATCACAGCCAGTGAAGCCGTGATCTCATTGTGGATCACCGCTCGTGCAGAAGATGCGATGACCAGCCAGCGTCTGGCCGAGGACGTCCGCGCCGAAATTCTTGAACATCTGGGCGACGCCATTTACACGGAAGGCGATCTTGAACTGCATCAGGTTGTGGGGAACCTGTTGGTTCAACACGGCAAGCGGGTGGCCTGTGTGGAAGGAAGCACAACGGGCGGGCTGATCGCACATTGGTTTACTGAAGAACACGCACACGCGAAGTGCCTTGCGTCTGCAAGTATCTACGCGGACTTGAACTTCCTGAAATCGATTGTCGATGCGGGGCCTTCGGAGACATCCGGACAATCGTTTGCGATGCTGGCTGAGCAGGCGGCCTCTCATTTGCTGGCAACCGGAGCGGCAGATTGCGTTTTGCTTTCTTCACCACACACGGACGAATCGACGAACACCGGGATTCGCATGAAGCGTGGTGAAGTGGCCGTTGCCGATGCGAACAGTTTTGAGGTTTTTGATGTCAGCATGACTGGAAATCTGGCGATATTTCGACAGCGGGCAGGCAGAACGGCTATCAACCGGCTGCGCCTGATTCTCCGGTGAGAATCGCGAGTTCTTTCGCCAGACTCCTGTAGGTGTTGTCTTTCCGTCAGCGTATGATGCCTCCCCGGAATTTTTTCGTATCGGATATTTCGAGGTCCACAAACCATGGCGCGCAAGAAAGCCTCTGCAAATAAAAAGAAGGCTGCTGCAACAGCGAAGAAACCCCGCGCCACAAAGCTCAGCCGTGCTGCGAAGGCTCGCAAGGAACGTCGGGCAAAGTCTGCGGGTCAAAGGGCCGGCAAGTCCACGCCGGTGGAGCCACCGATGACAGCCTCGATGGTAAATTCGCAGTATCCGCCTGACGAAAACGGGATTCTGGTGCGGGAAGCGCACCGAGCAGATATTCCCCACCTGGAAGCATTCGTCGAACGATTTGTGCAGGCAAACCGGCTGCTGCCTCGAACAACCGACGAACTTTACGATCTGGTTCCGTTTGGCTTTGTGGCGTGGGTCAATGATCAGCTGGTCGGCTTCGCGGCTCTGGAAATCTATTCCGCCAAGCTGGCCGAAGTGAGAAGTCTTGCCGTGCATGAAGACTATCAGGGACGAGGAATCGGCAAGCGACTGGTTCAGAAGTGCGTTGATCTCGCCCATATGAGAAACATCCTGGAAGTGATGGCGATCACCTCTTCGGATGGTTTTTTCAAATCCTGCGGGTTCGAATTCACCCTGCCGGGCGAAAAGAAAGCGCTGTTTATGCAAACGCGAGATCAATACTGATCTCAACCGGCTGCATGCCTTGTTGCTTAAGCAAGTCTTGATTGGCGACCATGCTTTGTCTGGGGCCTGTTTTTGGCGGTGTCCACCTCTGGTTGCAACTTGCCATTCGATCCGGGATTGAACCAACCCGCGACGCTCCGGCAGCCTGTTTCTACTCGATGATGCCATTCAGGGTTGTTGGGGTAAGTACGTTCTTCAGTGTTCCGGTTGGGTTTTTCTTTTCACTGGAGGCGTCGCGTTTTGACTTGTTTTGGTCATCCGGCTTCAGGCTGTTTGGCACGATATCGAATCCGCCGGATCGTTTTGAACGGCTGGCAGGGTGGATTCTGCGGGCTGGTCGGTCCGCTGGTTGCAGTGCTTTCACTCCGGATGCGACAACCGGAACGAGGTTTTCTTCCAGCGTCGTATCGTCGGTTGTGTCGATGCTGCGAAGGGCCATGCAGATCGGGCGGATATTGATTCCCTTCCCCGCCCCAAAGACTTCGCCCTGCTGAATGATGGTTGCAAGACGCTCGACTTCTTCCTGATCCAGAGATTGCGCTGTGCGGACCAATTCCCGTATGAGTTCCTTTGTCTCCGGGATGCGCAGAAGGCCCTGTACAATGGCCTCATCGACGTCTGAACTTGTCGAGATACTCTCTCCGTGTTTCATGATTTGGTCAAAATCCTGCATCCAGTCATCCATTGCCCCGTCGGTCCGGATCAGAGATGCAGTCGAAAGTTGCGTTTCCATTTTCACAAACACATCATTGATGCGTGACCAGAGGGACGCATTGAACAGCTTTTCCAGCAGCCGAGCGTCCAGCTCGCGGCCATCCTGCCTGAGCCGATCGGCGTACTCCAGGACAAGCCCTCTTCCGATAGCTGTCAGGCCGAGAGTCGTTCTTTCGCGAACGTCCGCTTCTTCAAGCTGTGAGGATAGACTTGCGACCTGACGATCAAGTGCTCCTGGTTCCAGGTGAATGGAACCGAAGATGTCTTCGTCGTAGAACTCCAGGGATTGAATCCGACCGGATTGGCTGTCGAAGACAACAGTTGAATTGTTGGTCCTGAATCGCGCTTCCAGAAGGTTGCCGTTCTCCCCGGCTGGTCGGATGGATTCGATTTCGGACAGGATCAATTGAGGCGTCGTTTTCAGGCAACACTGAAAGAAGGGGCTGCGTTTGACATTGATTGCGAAATCAAATTTACCATGCGACTGAAGCTCGCCATTTGGGTTGAACTGTTGACTAATGCCGAGCTCTGCGACGATGCCTGTATCGCGAGTTGATAGTAGAAACGGACGATGTGAGTCCGCAATCTGAAACTGGGCGAATTTTTCTGTGAAGATGAGCTGACGAGCCGGAAGTAGATGCTGATCGTCAGAAGATGCCTGAAGTTCGATCTGGAACCCTTTTCCCGGGGAGATCACAATCGTTGTCTCGATCTGTTGGGGCGGGGAGGTACCAAGCAGCATCTGGTTGATGATGTGGGCGGAACTATAGATTGTCTTTTCGGCTGGATTGCTGGACGTCACATAGCTGCCTATCCGTACAACCATATCTTCGTCGCTCGTGTGCCAGTTGTTGAGCCATTGAGAGATTCGCAGAGCATAGGATTGTTCTGGCGACAGCGGGGCACCGAGACCGGGGAAGTTGGCTGATTCTGCAACCTGAATGGTGACAGCGATCGGCTGATTCGGGCCGAACGGGATTTCCGGAATGACATCCACGGCCGAAAATCGACCGCTTTGCGTCAGCTGTTCCCTGATTCGATTTCGGACGGCTTCGTTGTATGCAAAAGGAGGTTTCAGCTGCAGGAGTTCCAGAATTTGTTCTGTGGAACTTTCTTTGTTTCCCTTCACGAATACTTTGTTAACAGTGATCGGTCCGCCCGTTTCCTGAAAGGAAACACTTAGGTCCTGTGTCCTGGTTGTTGGATTCTTATCGATACGGACCTGAAATTCGGGGAACCAGAATCCGTTGTGATCCAGCCAAACCTCAATCAGCTTTGTTGCTTTTTGTCGCTTTTGATCCAGCAATGCGCAGGGATCTCCGACGGTCCAGAAGGAAAGGACATCCGTGGAGTATTTTCCAGTGTGATCCTGAATAATTGGGGTGGGTTCGCCGGAACCGGTTTCGATCAGTCTCCGGAGCTGATTCGATACAGACTCTGAAACTCCATGAATGTGGACTGGCCCAAGTTTGTATTGCTCTCCCTCCTGAATCTGTATTTTCCAGCCTGTTTCAGGCTGTGATTCAGACTCGGATACCTCCGTTGGTTTAGCAGCCTCTGATGAGTTTGCTGCGGCAGGTAACACTTTTGTTTTCACATCGTAGTAGGCGAGTTCGATGTAGCCGGCTGCGATGCGTTCGGAGACGACATCAAAGAATTGTGGCAGAGGCAGTTTGGACACGGCAGGGTGCCGAAGGTGATCGTCCATTCGTAACGCGGCAAGAATTTCCTCTGACGAAAACGCACTGACACCTTCAATTTGCAGCGTCTTGAGTTTCTCCAGCGACTCTGAGGCCGCCTGTGCCATGGTCGCAGGTTCTCCTGGTGTCGCAGTCACCTTTGCCGTGTCTGCGGAAACGCGGTTCTCAGCAATGGCCCAAAACACGATACCAAGCAGGCAGGGCAGAAAGAACAGGTTACCACAGTCAGAAATTCTGGGATGGGCAGCAGGCATACTCGGTGAATCCTTTCTTCTGCTTCGGTATCCGATCGCATCATACGATTCGGGAATCAGCGGTCAGCATGATCGCCAATGGACTGACATTTGGGAAGGTTGCTTCCTGTGTTCGTACTATTCCGTTGTCGTTGATTTTTCTGTTGAGGCCGCTGTTTCGCGGTGGAGCCAGGGAATTACCAGTTCAGCCCAGAGTTGGCCATGTGCTTTCAGGCCTTCTTCACTGAAGTGGACGCCTTGCCCATTGGCTTCCCGCATTCTGCCGACCAGTGTGTCGGTGTCCGGTCCCTGAAAAGCTACACCGTCTCGCCACAGCGAGGCCTGTGCCTGCCGAATCTCTGGTGACGATTCATCCCCGGGCACGTGGTAGGTGGCCTGGGCGACAAACCACGGGACCTGCCAGCCAGTTTCCTGCCGGGATGCTTCAATGAGGCGCCGCAAGTAGGTTGCGTATTCGGTTCCCGGTAATGTCCGGCTCTGATCTTTCTGGTTGGCATCGCTTTCGCCCTGGTGCCAGAGAACAGCCCTGAAACCCTGAATCCCCAATGGTTTCATTCGATGGATCAACGTTTGAAATGCCTGTCCATTGCTCGCCCAGTCTCCATTGTCTAATCGAACGACGCGACTCTCAATGGTTGGCGGGTTTCGAAATGTTTCGCCCCTGGGCAGCCATTCACGAACGCTGGTGGCTCCGATACCACAGGCAACGAAACCCACCGGGACATGAAACTGACGGACAACGGCATCACCAAAGGCTGGCAGAAAACTGCCTCCATTGCCGCTCGCCCCCGGCTGCGGGTCGTGGGCAATCTGCCATCGATTCCCATCGAATGCTGCCACGCGTCCCGTTTCCGGCGATTGTCTGCCTTCGCCATGATTGGCCGAATTGGATTGGCCGGCAACGATGAAAATCTCTCCCACACCAACGTGGTCAATTTGTGTCGTGGCGACCACCTCGCCTCCGCAAAGAGAGCGAACCTGAACTTGATACCAACCACCGGATGGCACAGTCAGCTCTCCCGAAAAACGGTTGCCTTCCATCAGATCAGAGACTCGCAACCATTTGACGCTGGTTTGATCTGTTGTTTCGTTCGCACGCACATATCTCGCTTCGAAGGACACGGTTTGTTCCCGGGAAGGTGCGTCTTCGAGCGTGCCTGACACCCGGACACGACCTGCATTGTCTGGAGTGCGCTGAACGACCTGGTAGTCCAACGGCTGGCTCAGTTTCATCTGCGCTGTTCGGTGCGAAACAGCGGCAGGCCTGTGGGAGGTTGCCACGCTTCGCCAGATGCGGATATCGTCGACCACAGCTGCTTCTGGTGGGAGCAAACGCAGCACTCGCTTGTTCGGGTGGGCAATACCGGGAGATTGAAATTCAGCGATCTGCCGGCCATCGATCAGTACTTTCGCCTGATCCTTGTGAATTTGAATAACGATGTGATGCCATTCATTCTTCGCAATCGCATGAGCAGTGCTTAGTTTCAGTTTCGATAACATGGACTGTTGTTCGTTCGTCAACTGCCCGTTCTGGCGAGCCGTACGAATACTGGTTTTCATCACCCCAGTCGCAAGGTCCTCAATCGTGATATGAGTCGTGCTGACTTTGACACTGAAGAGATGGCCAGCGTGAACATCTTTGAATTCAGGATCGGCAATGTTGATATTCAGGCTGTCTGTGTCGCTTGGAAGCATGAGTCGTAGTTCAATGACACCGTTCTGAAATTCAAAAGGATGGCGGACAGATGCTGCGTGGTTGGCTGTTTTGTGGGTTTCGATAAACATGGATCCCTCGCGCAGATCCACTTGCTTGTGACCTCCGGCAGTTGTGTCACTGCTGGTTGTCCATCCGTTTCCCGGTTCATCTTTAAGTTCCTGAGGTTCGTCGCGTTCGAATGTGTCTTCAAAGATCAGTTCACCGAATTCGAATGCATGGGTTCCGATAAAGGCCATCAGCTCTTCGCATTCAAAGAAACCCTTCCACATATTGTGTCCCTGTCCCTTCGGCACAATCAATTGCATTTGGCCGCCCAGAGCGACGTAGCGATCACGCATCATTCCGGAGTTCTTCTCCAGCGGAACAACGGTGTCCACGTCGCCATGGATCGAGAACATCGGCACGCCAGCTTTCGCAAGCGGTCCAAGCCGATCGATGGGATTGAATTCTTTCAGTCGTTGCGACAATTCCTGAGCAGACAACTGAAACGCTCCGCATGCGCGGTCCAGCCCGGGATAGCTGGCAAGATTGCACACGGGGTAGATTCCGGCAAACGCCCCCACACGATCGGGATGATCGGCTGCCCAGGAGAGGGTCATCAATCCGCCGCGACTTCGACCGAGCAGGATGGGTCTGCTCGAAAACCCTTTCGATACAAGGTGTTCGTAGAGCAGTGTATACAACCGTGAGCCTGCGGGGCTGCCGTAGGATTCGCCAACGTCGATGCCGGCAATCGCAATGCCATTTCGGGTGAATCGACGAAACATCCATTCTTCTGCGTTTGATGGAAGATTGGGAAGTGTTGGTGCGTACCAGATCCAGGGCACAGCTTGTCCTGGTCGAACTGATTCCGGAGGAATGAGGAATGCCGTTCGGCCCTCGATCTCGAAGACCTGCCCATCAATCGGCAGAGTTTTAGTGGGTACGCCCTGGATTCTTGGCTGCTGCGACTCGTCAGCTGGCAGGGTGTATGGAGCCAGGCAGCAGGTGGCGACGCAGAAGGCGGTGGCGATGATACTTCTGATCAAATGGTGCATCATGGTTCGTTGCCGAGGTTGCGGACGGGAACCTGTCCGTTGCCTGAAAACAGGAAGAACGGGCCGTTGATGAAAAACGGACCGCGAAAATCGCGACTGGCCAAGCAGAAACGATCCCTTTATACTCGCCGGTCACGGAAATGCCTGGCAGACGCCATCACTTTTCGTTGGTTTAGAGACCCAAACAGGGCTTATTTCCTTCAAGGAATGCTTTTTACCAAAGACCCCGATTTCATGTCAGAAGAACTGAAGTTAAGCAAAGTCGAGTTGCTCAAGCTCGAAAGCCATCAGCTGCGCGGCTCCATTGGCGATGAACTCCGAAATGATGAAGCGAGTTTCAGCGACGACGCCTCGAACCTGCTGAAGCATCATGGTTCGTACATGCAGGATGACCGTGACCTGCGGAAAGCAAAAGATGAAGATGGCAACCTGATTGGCAAACAATACTCCTGTATGGTGCGGACCCGGGTTCCGGGTGGTCGCGTGACCAATGCTCAGTTTCTGGCAGAACTGGAATTGTGTGATCAGCTTGCTAACGGAACAGTGAGAATTACCACTCGGCAGGGATTTCAGCTGCATGGAGTGCTGAAACAGAATCTTCGAGAAGTCATCCGAAGTATTAACAAGACGATGCTGACAACATTCGCCGCATGTGGCGATGTGAATCGTAATGTCATGTGTTGTCCGGCCCCGTTCAGGAACAATGCCGTTTATGACCAGATGCAGGCGTTGTCTCAGACACTGGCTGAGCACTTCAAACCCAAAACGACAGCCTACTTTGATCTCTGGCTGAAAGACGATGAGGGGAACGAAACGAACGCCTCTGAGTTTCAGCCTGTTGACGAGCCCATTTATGGTGAGCGCTACTTGCCACGCAAGTTCAAGATGGCGATAGCGCTTCCGCATGACAATTGTGTTGACGTGTATTGTAACGATCTCGGTCTACTGGCTGTGGTCGAAGACGAAACGATTGTCGGGTACAACGTACTGGTTGGCGGCGGCATGGGACGTACACCATCCGCCGAAAAAACTTTCCCGGCCATTGCCAAGAAACTGGCTTTTGTAACGCCCGAGCAAGTCGTGGGTGTGTGCGAAGCGATCGTGAAGGTACAGCGAGATCACGGCAATCGAGATGATCGCAAACGCGCAAGGATGAAGTACCTGATTGCAGACTGGGGCCTGGAAAAGTTTCGAGCCACTGTTGAACAGTACTATGGGTCCAGCCTCTCGGATCCTCATCCTTCTGATGTGACTGGTGTGGACGACCATATCGGCTGGCATGAACAGGGGGATGGCAAATTATTCCTTGGCATCAATGTCGAAAATGGTCGCATCAAAGACGAAGGCAGCCTGCGTCTTAAGTCGGGCCTGAAAGCAATTCTGACCCGTTATGGTATGGATACGCGACTGACCGCACTTCAGAGCGTTATCCTTTGTGATATTGATCCCAAAGACAAATCTGACATTGATGCGATGCTGTCGGAGTATGGCATTCGCAAAGCGGATGAACTCTCGCTTCTACGCCGCTATTCAATCGCCTGTCCAGCCTTCCCAACCTGTGGTCTGTCCATCACGGAGTCCGAACGTGCACTGCCCGGGGTCATTGATTCTCTGGAGAAGGAGATTTCCAGACTGGGACTGCAGTCCGACAAAATCGCCGTCCATATGACAGGTTGTCCCAACGGCTGTGCCAGACCATACACGCCGGATATCGGATTGGTTGGTCGGGCAGTTGGCAAATACACCATGTTTCTGGGCGGAAATGCGGAAGGAACACGTTTGGCGTTTATCTACCGGGATATGGTTCCGCTGGAAGACATCACTGCAACGTTGTCGCCGCTGCTGATGGCATACAAGGCCGATCGAAAGAATGCGGAATCATTTGGTGATTTTTGTAATCGCATGGGACTGGAAGCGCTGGAAGCTTACGCTGCCTGAGTCAGGCAATATGCGGATTGTTCCGAATCCGGCGGACACGAATCCGGCGGACACGAATCTATCTGCAGCCCGCTAAAAACCATGCAGGAGTTTACCCGACGTGGCAGTGGGGACCGTTTTCACGATCCCCCGCCGACACGTCGGGTTTTTTTTTCAGCGGACTGTTCGCTGAATTTCGTGGCCTGTAATTTGGGCGGTGCGAAGGCTTTCCCGGGATGATGTTTGGCTCTGGTTCACGGGACGCAAGCAAAACAGGCTCCGAAGGGCAGAGTGCCTTTCGGAGCCTGTTGAGAATTGCGGCTTTGGATCCCCGGGGGATCACGTCAATTCGAGATTTTCGATATCGACGTCGATATCCACCATTGGATTGGCTTCATCGTGAATCGGCAACGCATCATCGGCGATGTCTACAAAGCCTTTCAGATGAATCGCCCGCGTATGGTGTTGAAGCTTCTTCAACGCTTTACTTTCGATTTGACGAATTCGTTCGCGGGTTACCTTGAAGATTCGTCCTGTTTCTTCCAGCGTGTAGCTGTAACCATCTCCCAGACCATAGCGAAGTTTGATGATTTCACGTTCGCGGTAAGTCAGGCTCTTCAGGACGTGGTCAATCTTGTCTCGAAGCATTTGCTTGGCCGCAGATTCGGCCGGGCTGCTTTCGTGGCTGTCTTCGAGGAATTCACCGAAGCTGCTGTCTTCACTTTCACCAACCGGCGTATCCAGGCTGATGGGGTGCTTCCAGGTCTTCATGATCCGTTCGGTTTCTTCGATGCTCATCCCGACGGCTTCGGCCAGTTCTTCGTTGCTGGGTTCACGGCCGGTGTTCTGGCGAATTTCTTCTGCCTTGGCCTTCAGCATTGAGATGCTCTGGAACATATGAACCGGGATGCGGATCGTGCGAGCATGGTCTGCAACTGCTCGCGTGATTGCCTGACGAATCCACCATGTGGCATAGGTTGAGAACTTGTAGCCACGTCGGTACTCGTACTTTTCTACCCCTCGCATCAATCCGGCGTTGCCTTCCTGGATCAAATCCAGAAAGCTCAAACCACGGTTGCGGTATTTCTTTGCGATCGAAACCACGAGTCGAAGGTTACCGCCGGACAACTTCTGCTTGGCATCTGTCCATCCATCCATCCGCTTGCGGATTTCACCACAGCGTCGCAGAAACTGATCGGGAGTTTCCTGAAGCAGCTGAACGTATTCTTCGAGTTCACGTTCCAGAGAAATTCGTTCAGAGTCGGCGGTCTTCATTCCTCGAAGGCAGGCAATCTCGTCCTGTAGCTGCTCAATACGCTCCCCGATTTGCAGCATACGTTTCATGACTGGCTGCAGGCGATGAGTTCGTACGCTGAGTTCTTCGCAGAGAGTGCACATCTTTCGTCGGCGAAGGCGAATCACTTCTGCCAGAGCATTCTTATCCTGACCATCTTCCATGCCTCGCCAGGCGAAGAAGTCAATCTTCGATTGCTCCATCAGGTGACGAAGTGTTCGCAGATTTAGTTCCATTCGACCTTCGATCTGCTCCTTCCGTACGTTCTCCGTTTCGGAAGTTCGCAGTGTTCGCTCGAATGGCAGTTCGCTGCGGCGAACTTTTTCAATCGTATCGACAGCAATTCCCAGGGCAAAGTCAGATTCCAGCACATGCCGTCGCATGCGTTTGCGGGTAATTTCAATCTGTTTGGCCAGAAAGATTTCACGATCCCGAGTCAGCAGCGGGATATTTCCCATCTGGCTCAGGTACATGCGGATTGGGTCGCGGGAAGACAGTGCTGACGTTTCTGGTCCCAGCAGGGCCCGTGCAGCGCGATCAACCTGTTCCTGTCGAATTTCCTCTTCGACGGGTTCCGGCTCCAGCGGAATGTCAGGGTCTTCGATAAAGTCCAGCCCAAATTCGTCAATCGCCATGATCAGGTTATCGACCATTTGCGGGTCGCCTCCCTCATCCGGCAACCATTCATGCGCTTGCTGAATGGTTACAAAGCCACGTTCCTTCGCTTTTTCGATGATCGCCTTCAATCCGGCATCCAGACGATACACGCGAGTCCCCTTCGTTTTGTTAACACCAACTTGACTGTGGATGTCACGTGTTGACACTGAAATAACGACGCCGTCCGGCGAACATCCGATCAGAAATTCAACAGTGCTGATAATCCAACAAAATCAATGACGCTGGAGGGAGCATTGCTCCGGAAAAATGATCGAGTGTCTGTGCCTCCCTGTTGAGACACACGCAGGCCCCTGAACTTGGGAATACTTGCTGCTCAATCTCGTAAAAGACGATCCTTCCGACCCATTCACTGGCTGTTGGGATGTCACAAATCCATGTTTCCCAGCATACACGTGAATCAGAAAAATCAATCGACTGAGTCAGCAAAAAAAACAGATCGGCGGACGTTATTCAATCGCTTCCAGCAAACCCACTCAGCGTTGGAGGGGTGCAGCGAATAAGGGGCATCGCCATTACTCGTCGCCGATTGGAACGATTATTCGCAAGAAAGTGGTCCGTCGTCAACTTGAAGCCTTCCCTCAATCTGATGATTTCCCGGAAACCCTGCCAACGCCTCCACGGGGAAGGGATCTCCCCTGAATCGAGATTCAGTCGCCATTTGAGGGATCCGTACTCCCGGGGGTGTTCAATCGCATCCGAATCTGACTTCTTGTGATCTGCCGCCGTATCATGAACAACAACTTCAACCCAGCGGCATTGAACAGCAGTCGTGACCAAAGGCCCCGAAATCCACGGAAATGTTCGTATTCGATATGTTCGTGGACCTCGGTGACATCGTCTGCAATCGCCCGAAAACGATGTGTGTGGACCCAGGACTTCATTGGTCCGGATTGCTGTGTATCTGTGAAACCTGCGGAACTGACGTTGGAATGAATGGCCGTCCAGGGGACAGGAATTGGCCCCATCCACATCGTGAAACGTGCGACAGACCCTTCGTCAATCGGTTCACTCGAATGGATTTGCATCACCATGAGCGGCGGTGTCAAAGTCTTCAGGATGCCGGGTTCAAAGTGGAACGCCGCTACTTCAGCGACAGGAGCATTCACGAAGAATCGATAATCGAACACGGGCATTTGTCGTTCCCATTTTCCAGTGATCAGGATTGTCTCGGTGATCACCGTACCATACGGATCAACACAAGTCCCCCGATGATCATTCCGCCACCCGCCAGTTGAGCCCAGCCGACAGATTCACCCCGGATCAGCCAGGCAGAAGCAATGGCGATCAGAGGCACAAGGTTCTGGAACGCCGAAGCCCGCGCGGCACCGGAATGGCGTACACCAAAACTCCACATTGGAAGTGCCAGACCAGTGGAAAAAACGCCGGAGTAAAGCAGTATCGCCAGAAGTTCCGGTTTGGCTGCCCGCTGAACGCTCTGCGATAGCCACGGGGCCGCAACGGCAAGATGAAATGGTAGTGCAATTGTCGCGGACCAGGCCGAAAGCTGCATCGGTGATATTGACTTGAGCAATGGTCGACTGATGACGGTGCCTGCCGACCACCCGAGCGCTGCACCGATGATGCAGAGGTTCCCGATCAGACTCTGCTGGTGCTGGTCGCCGCCCGTCTTCTGCAATGCGACGACTACGGTTCCCACAAAAGCAATTGTCAGTGCAAACCAGGCCAGCGGCCGCAGCTTCTCTTTCAGAAACACGCGGGCGGCCAGTGCGGTCCACATCGGAATCGTGGAAATAATCAAAGATGTATTTGCGGATGTCGTGCGGGAGATTCCCAGCAGAAACAGGAATTGATAAAGCCCGGAGACAATGACTGCGTAGGCGAAAACGTGCGATTTCTTCAACGTCTTCGCTGGCCGCGTACCACCGCGAAATTCACGCCATCCCAGGAATGCAAGAACGCTGGCAGAGAACACCAGTCGTATGGCGTTTAATCCATACCAGTTCATCTGATCCAGACCATTCTTCATGATCGGGATATTGATACCCCAGATGAAAGCCACGCCGACCAGTGATAATTCGGACCACATGGTCTGCTGTGCGGTACTGTGGTCGCTGACAGCCGTTCCGGCCGCATGCTGGCTGGCATCCGAAACACCCGGTGATGCAGCGCTGTCCGAACTATTCATGAATACTTCAATACTTCTTTAACATTCGTGACATACGGGCGGATGGGGTGATTTCAGATGACTGATCAAAAGAGTCTGACTGTATGGCGGACTCTGCTACGATTGTGGGACACGCTGAGCGTCAGTGGCTGTCACAGTTTTTCCCCTTCAAACCCGGATTTCTGAGAATAACAAAGTTGTGTGAGCCCTTTCGTGTCCGTCGGTGTCGGTTAATGTTCTTCCTCGATACTGCGAATGAACACCAGCCATGACCACAACAATGCCTGCGCGACGACTTGCCGGTTCTGCCCGGACCACCGCCCGAACAATTCTTGCCGACTATCTGAGTCTGCCTGCGCTGGTCCATATGCTCTGTTTTGGATCATTCCTGAACCGAGCGGGCTCCTTTGTCATGGTGTTTCTAACGATTTACGTGAGTGAGCATCTGAACCTTGGCCCGGTCTTTGCGACTCGATGCATTGGTGTTTTCGGATTGGGGTCCATCGTTTCCTCACTCCTGGGCGGTCAGCTGGCAGACGCATTCGGTCGTCGAAGGACATTGCTTCTTGCGTTGTTTGGCGGCGCAACCCTGCTGGTGGCCATGAGTTTTGCCAGGACAGGTGGTCAGTTTATGGGATGTCTGTTCCTGTTTGCACTGATTATTGAGATGTATCGTCCGGCTGCATTTGCCATGGTGGGGGACGTGACGACACCTCTACAGCGTTCGCATGCCTTTGGGTTAATGTACATCGCCGTGAATCTGGGCTTTGCCATCGCTCCGCCCGTTGGCGGCTGGCTGGCCTCAAAGTCGTTTCAGTGGCTGTTTTGGGGCGACGCTGTGACCACTGCTGCTTTTGGGATCGTCGTCGCTCTGTTTATTCAGGAGACCCTTCCCCGGCGACAGGCTCAACCGGAAGATAGGGACACACCGTCGGAAACAGCGGTGCCTTCTCTCATGCCATCTATGGAAGAACTATCAGCAGAATCCGATCTGGCGCTGCCGACGGATCGCGAAGATCCTGATATCGATTTGCCCCGTCCGGAGCCAGCTTCACCGTCGTCCGGAACGCAGATCACGCAGGAACCTGATGCGTTCATTTCGTTTGGTCGTGCGGCGCTGGCCATCGGCACCGATGGTGTCTTCCTGTTGTATTGCCTTGGCAATCTGCTGACCGGCATGGTCTTCATGCAGGCGTTTTCCTCATTGCCCATTCACCTGCTTTCGCTGGGGTATTCCGAATTTGAATTCGGCTCAATGATTTGCGTCAACGGCATCCTGATTGTGGCCTTGCAGATGCCAGTGACTCACATGCTGAACCGTCGCAACCGAGTAGCGATGATACTACTGGGAGAAGTCTTTCTGGCTGCCGGATTCGGACTTACAGCATTTGCCGTAAGCCGGTCAATGTTCATCACGACGATTATTCTCTGGACATTCGGCGAAATTATTCAGGCTCCCATCAAGCAGGCTATTGTCACCGATCTGGCACCGTCTTCGTTAAGAGCCCGGTACATGGGAGTGTTTTCCATGTCCCACGCATTGTCGCTGGCTCTGGGACCACCGATCGGTGGTTTCGTCTTCGAACGCTTCGGGCCACGGTATGTCTGGCTGGGGGGATTTGGTGTCATTTTGGTAGCGATGTGTCTGTATCTCGTGATTTTTAATCGTTTGAATGCGAGAATCAGTCTTCATCCCAGCCATGCGGCGTGATCGTCCAAATGCTTGAACGTCGCGCTATTGCAGGAATCTGTTAATGGCGCGAGCGTTCGACTTCTATCCACTTGCTCTTGCGTTGATTGTTCTGGCTGAACTTTCGGGCAGCCTGAACGAAAGGACGTTCGGCCAGGTTTCCGTTGATCCGGAGGTCGCCGAGGTTGCCAAAGGCCTAATGACATGGCGGCGACAGTTTGAGAGCGTACTGGTCGATTCATGCACGGCCATGGACGACGACATTGCGAAAGCCCGTTCATTATCGCCGGACTTCGAACTGTCCGATCAAAGCTGGGGCCAGTTGTCCACGTTTTGGTATCAGGATCAGTTCTCTTTGGCCATCCGCTATGAACAGCGAGAATCCGGAAAGACGATCTATCGAGTCTGTGCGGCCGTTTCAGACTTTCAGTATTGGCAGGCTTCAACGGACACCGACTTCCCCGATCGTTTCAGCGTGATCAACCGAGGATCACTTCTGCAGCCTGCAACACCCGCGCTGCATCAGTTTATGGATCACCCCCTGCAGGCGTTGTGTCGTACAGCGGCATTGCGCGGGCTTTGGTGGTCTCCCGGTTCACAATGGATTTCCGAACGACTGGAACAACTGCCTGGGCTCCGTTTTGCGGGAAGGGAAGCGATCGGCGAGCATCAGTGCATTGTGCTGACGGATTCGCTGCATGCGTCTGACAATATCGCACCATCGTTCGGGCAAACGTGGTAC
This sequence comes from Planctomycetaceae bacterium, assembly GCA_041398825.1. Lineage (NCBI taxonomy): Bacteria > Pseudomonadati > Planctomycetota > Planctomycetia > Planctomycetales > Planctomycetaceae > Planctomycetaceae bacterium. The sequence goes on from JAWKTX010000008.1 coordinate 372,089, forward strand.
TGTGATCCGCAGATTCAGTATCTGCCTCGGAGATTTGTGATTCAGGATGTCTCTTCGATGACAAGTCTCGCATTTCTACAGACATGGGAAGCTACGGAGTTTCAGCGAACTGAGGAAGGAATCTGGTTTCCGAAAGCCGGATTCGTTTCTCGTACGACGGAAGGTCTGAATGACAATCGGCCGCGGCTGCAGTGGGTCATTACACGTCTCGCTTTTGACGAACCCGTCCCCGATGGGATGCTGGTGCCGCCGACAGTCAAAGATCGGGATAGCTCTGATTATGACCCGGAAGCAGAGGAGTCGCAGGGAGCCATCAATGTCTTCGCCCCACTTGAATTGAACGATGGGCAGGATCCAGCGGATGCAGTGTTCTTTCCCAGCGAGGAAGAACTGGAGTTTGGTTCCATCGCTTATCGCACGCGGGTCGAACGCAATCAGAGGACACAAGTCTTTAAAGACATTGGAAGCATCCTGCTGCTGCTCTTTGTTCTGGGGGCTGTTACTTTCAGCCTGCTGGCCGCCTACCGACAGCTCTCGGGAAGTACCAACCGTCGCTGAGCAGCCGGTCTCGTTTCATTTGGCAAGCCGACAGCAGCCGCAGGGGTGTATCGAAATGCCGCCGCGTGAACCGGCAGGGATCGCTGGTTAAGCCTGCCCGTGGTATGGAGTTTCCGTATCCGTCGTCTGCCCCTCCATGAACACCCCCACAGGAGTTACCCACCTGAGCCCGCATCTGCATTGCGTGAACCGCCGGATTCAGCCGATTCGACATAATCGACACATTCAGTACAAGGCGAATGGTAACTGCATCGGGGGCGCTGCAGTAATGGGGGATAAACATGATTTCCGGGCTTTACAGTGCGGCAACTGCGATGCAGGTTGCTGACATGCGCCATGTTGCGACGGCGGAGAATCTGGCAAACGTCCAGGTCCCCGGTTTTCGCAGGCGGATCATCCCGCAAAGCAGTTTTGACACGATGCTGCAGATGAACTCACAACGAGATCTGCTTAAGTCTGTCAACCTGGGAACAGTAGCAAGACCTGTGGAGTACAGTTTCGAGTTTGGACATCTTTCGCAGACCGATCGTCCGATGGATGTGGCGATTGAAGGTGATGGTTTCTTCACCGTGGATGGTCCGTTCGGACCGCTTTACACGCGAAACGGCTCCTTTCATGTCACTCCCGATCGGGAACTTGTGACGATTGATCGACTTCCTGTCATGGGAGTTGCCGGGCCCATTGTCCTGCCAGCGGATGCGAACACTGAACGTGTCCGCATTACAAGCGATGGTCGACTCATGGCCGACGGCGTTGAGTTTGGTCAATTCAACCTGGTTCGGTTCGATAACGTCGATCAGCTGACAAGTCGAGGCGCGTCTTTGTTCGAAGCGCCGCCGACAGCAGGGCAGCAGCCATCCACGGCTACTCTGCTTCAGGGATCATTGGAACTGTCGAATGCCTCAACGGTCGAGGAAATGGTCAATATGATCGCCACGACACGTCAGTACGAGGCCGCTCAAAGAGCCATGAACAGCATTGCAGAAGCCATTCAGAAAAGAATTGGCCTCCGGTAATACCATCACATTCAAGTTTGTAGTGCGGCGATTCTGAACAATACGAGGGGCAAAAAATGCTTAGAGCTCTGTATACCAGCGCAACTGGCATGAAAGCGCAGGAGATGCGCATTGACAACACGGCCAACAATCTGGCGAACGTCAACACGACTGGGTTCCGACGAAGCGCGATGGATTTCGCGGATCTGATTTACACCACCTATCGCCAGCCCGGCACGGCAGTTTCGCAGGGACAGGTGTCTCCGACAGGGCTGCAGATCGGTAACGGAGTGCGCGTGGTGGCAACGAACAAACACTTTGTTCAGGGGACCATTGAACATACCGGTAATCCCCTGGACGTAGCGATCGAAGGTGATGGGTTCTTTCAGTTTCGAATGCCCAGTGGCGAACTTCGGTATTCTCGTGCTGGAAACCTTCGCATCGACAATGCGGGACAACTGGTGAATGCGGATGGTTATCTGCTTGATCCACCAGTCACCATCAATCAGGGGCTGGATATCTCTCGCATCACTATCAGCGTGGATGGTCAGGTTCAGGGCGTACAGTCAGGCAGCAGTGCGATTCCTGTCAACCTGGGTCAGGTACAGCTGTATTCGTTTCTGAACCCGGCGGGGTTGTCGAGCGAAGGCAGTAATCTGTTTGCAGAGACGGTTGCTTCAGGAGCGGCCACACAGGGGATTGCCGGACAACCCGGCTATGGAATGATTCGACAGGCGTCTCTTGAATCGTCGAATGTGGAAGTGGTGACCGAGTTGATTTCCCTGATCAGCGCGCAGCGTGCTTACGAGATCAATTCGAGGGCCATCCGGGCGGGTGACGAAATGCTTTCGACCTCCGTCCAGATTCTCAGGTAGCAGCAATCATTTAGAGTAACGGAGTTTTCGCCATGGAAGGCGTCCTGGTTTGCCGGCATTCGGCCGACAGCATCGCTTGTTTTGCACTGAGCCGCGTGCATGCCTTTGCTGTTGCGCTCGTGATCATTTTTCAGCTTGGCTTCAGTGACTTTCTGAACGCGGATTCCATCGTAGTCACAATGAAGGCGAACGCATCAGTCACTGCGACGGTGGTTCTTCTAAAGGACATTGCAACCGTCAACACAGTGTCCGTGGCAGACAGGGAAGATGCTGAAAACCTTGAACTGTTTGAATTCGACCCGGCGGACATGGATCAGGAGTCTGAATCCGTTGTCAATGCTGAGTACGTACGAATTCGCCTGACGTTACACGGGTTCAGTGTCCGCAGCATTCAGATGCGCGGCCCGGTCGAATCCGTCGTCCGCTATCAACCACCGAAGGTAACGTCCGATGCAGACATTGAAGAGGCTGCCCTGCAAACTCTGGCAACAGCCATGAATGCGGAAACGCAGGATCTGAAAGTCAGTCTTTCAAGTCCGTTTATCCGAATGCTGCCCGCCAATATTCGTGACAGGACGGACCTGCGTGTCGAAGTGAGCAGACCCGTCGCGCTGAGTCCTGGTCCCAAGTCGATGACGGTCAAGCTGTGGCAGGGTGACGAAATGCTGATCGCACGTTCCGCGCGGTTCGAGGTTCTCAGACGCTATCAGATTGCAGTGACCCGCGTTTCGCTGAGCCGAAACGAACCCATCGTTCCCGGCGCCATTCAGACTGAATTTCGATTTATGAACAGAGAAGTTGATGAAGTGGACCCGGAGGCGATTCACGGGCGAGTCATCAAAGCTGATCTGAAGGCTGGCAGTTTCGTATCACTTTCAGATATCGGCGATCGGCCGGTCGCTGAGGCGCCACGGCAAAACACGATACGGATTCGTCGTCGGGATATGGTGCCCGCAATGGTCCGATTTCACGGGATCGAAATCCACATCCGTGCGGCCGAAGCTCTGCAGGATGGTTTGGCGGGCGACGTGATCCAGCTCCGAAATCCGGAGTCCAGAAAAATTATCTCCGGCCGCATCCAGCCCGATGGCACCGTCCTCGTTCACTAAGGAGCAGAATATGTTTTGTGTCAATCGCCATCGGCTGTCCGTGGCCGTCATTGTGGGCATTGTAATGGTGTCTGTTCACTCAGGATCTCAGGCGGATTCTCACTGGACTCGTCGCAATCAGCAACGTGCACACATGTTTCAGGATTCGCGGGCACGAGCTGTGGGTGACTTATTGACGGTGATGATCAGCGAATCGACTCAGATTGGCAACAAAGAAGATACCGCCTTAAACAAGACCGGAACGACAGACGCTGCGTTCGATCTCGCCTCTGCCTCCGGTGGGGGTTTCGGTGAACAGGGGGCATCAGCATCACTGGATGCGACCGGAGAAACAGGGCGTGGATTCACCGGCAGAGCCACATACAACGATTCCCGGCGCTTTGTGGATCACATCACTGTGACCGTCGTTGACGTACTGCCCAACGGAAATCTTGTGGTCGCCGGAAAACGCTGTATGACGATTTCCGGGGAGCAACGAACACTGAACGTTTCAGGAATTGTTCGAGCAATCGACATCGGCCCCGACAACAAGATCAATTCTCAGTACATCGCCGACTTCCAGACGATCTATACGGGCGAGGGAGTGTCGAAGCGTTTTACGAAACAGGGATGGATGAGCCGAACCATCAACAAAGTCTGGCCCTTCTGAGATACACGGAATTGTGCCATACGGAGTTACTTATCTTCTTCGATCGCTATTCAGAAAGAGGCCAGTTATGCGAAGTGTGACCAGCGAACGAACGACCAGCGAACGACTGGCCGCCATGTTATCGACGGTGTTGTTGGTGCTGATCGTTGCAGGCAGGTCACCTGCCAGTGCCGCCGCTCCTCCGGTTCGCATCAAGGAAATTACAACGATTGCAGGAGAGTTTGAGAACAAGCTGACGGGGCAGGGACTGGTTGTTGGATTGGCCGGGACAGGGGGATCAAGCCCGACCACCAAATTCAATGCCTTAAATATGATGCAGCAACTTGGCCTTCGCGCGTCACCACTGGATCGCGAGCAGGTGCAGCGTTCGCAGGAAAAGACCAACAATATGTCCACGGTAATCGTGACGGCAAACCTGCCACCTCACGTTCGTGCGGGGCAGAAGCTTGATATTTATGTGTCGGCCTACGATGACGCAAAAAGTCTTGCCGGGGGAACGCTGGTACAAACAACACTCACAGGAGTGGACGGGGTTGTGTATGCCATCGCGCAGGGGGCGATCTCGATTGATGGCGGTAACTTCGGTGGCGAAGCAGCGACAGTCGTCAAGAACCACCCGACTTCCGGGCATATCGCAGGCGGCGCGATGGTTGTCGCTGAAACACCGACCGAGATCTTCAGGAACGGTGGGTTCGAACTGCTGTTGAACATGCCGCACTACGAAACAGCTGTTCGAATTGCGCGGGAAGTCAATGCGCTTTGCCAAAACTGTGCGACGGTCGCTAATCCGGCGACTGTTTTTGTTCGGTTCCCGGCAGAGTATGTCAGCACACCCTATGAATTTATCGCTCTTGTTCAGGAACTGACCGTTGTGCCTGATGCCGTGGCGGTCGTCGTGATCAACGAGAAGACCGGAACGGTCATCATTGGCGATGATGTCCGTATTTCGCGGGTGGCTATCACGCACGGAAATTTGTACGTCCGCACGGTCGAAAACCCCCAGGTATCACAACCCAATCCTCTATCGAACGGTGAGACGACAGTTGTGCCGCAAACTAATGTTGATGTGACCGAACAGAGTGGCAACATCACAGTGCTGGAAGAATCAGCGACTGTTGGAGACCTGGCAACTTCCCTCAACGCGCTGGGGGCAACCCCCCGTGATCTGAGCGCAATTCTGCAAATGCTGAGAAAAGCTGGCGCATTGCATGCAGAAGTAATACTGAATTAATCAAGTCGGACAAAAAGCACTCGATAGACCAATTTGGCGAAAGGACTCGCGCAATGAATCCGGCAATTCCTGGAATGGCATTGACTGCACTACCCAATGCACTTTCGATGGGGGCATCGGTACTTCGTTCTGTGGGGCAGGGATTACAGGAACTCAAAAACCATCAGAAGAACCTGCAGGCGGAAAAGGCAGCTACTGGTTTTGAGTCAGTCTTTATTTCCATGATGCTGAAAGAGATGAGACAGACTCAGTCCGGCGAAGGACTCTTTGCCGGTGACAAGAGTGATACGTTTGGGGGGATGTTTGACATGATGATGGGACAACATATGGCTGATGCCGGGGGCATTGGTCTGTCCCGATTTCTAACATCAGCGGGGATCGGACAGGCGGGGGCTGACGACGCAGAGCTCGTTCGGTCCGGGAACTCTGTCAGTGCGGCCATTGCGGCCTATCAGACTTCGAATCGATAAGCAGCCATGTCCATGTTTGGGGAAAAGTCAATGGGGGCAAATGCAACTCAGACTGCGGCAGTCGACCAATCCGGGCGAGTCACACCTCGACTGCAGCTTCGGGATGTGCAGTCGCTGATCAGCCATCTGGATTCGGAAGAAGCATTGCGCGCGTTTTCCAAAGTCATACAGGACATGCCTCAGATGATTGTGTCTCCGGAAAGTCAGCGAGTGTTTCGTCAGCGTCTGGATCAGGCTGCAACAGTCTCAGAAACTCTGGCGGAACGCCGTGCGGCAATCCTGATGCACATCGGGTATCGGTCCGGCCTGTCAATCGGTGAAGTTAATCTCTCCAACCTGGTGGCAGTGAGTGATACCGAAACCGCTACTGCACTCGTGACCTGCCAGCGACGCCTGCGCCGGTACTCACGCAACCCAGCATCTGGGGGCGGTCGTGTCCTGGATTATGAATGAAACTCACGTGATCAATGCTGTAAGTTATTAAATGAAGTGCTTGGGGATCAGGCGACAGTCGCTACACGGCAAACGGTGTGCGGTCGATGCCATCGGATGGCATTCAATTCAGAACCCGATCGTAAGAAGGGTTGAGAAAATGAATTCCTTTAGTATCGGGCTGACGGCACTGCGAGCGCACCAGCAGTCCCTTGAAATTCTTGGCAACAACGTTGCTAATGCTTCAACGCCCGGATATCACCGGCAGCGGCCGGAGCTTGTTAATGATGTCGGGGTTCGTGTTGCCAGAATCACCCGGATGAAGAACGATTCCGTCGAGACAGCTTTGCTGCGGAACAATTCTTTGTCCGGATACAGTCAGCAATCGCTGGATGTGGCTACGCAGATCGAATCAATCCTGACGCCGAGCGAAACTTCGATCCATGCGAACATTTCCGAGTTCTTCAATCGACTGGAGAAGGTCGCCAACGCACCTCAGGATATGTCCGTTCGGGCCGAAATGCTCTCTTCCGCGCAGGAGCTGACCAACGGATTTGCTCACCTGGATCAGGCACTTCTTGAACTCGACGGCGATACGCACGCAGCGCTGGAAGACGGGCTCGCCGAAGTGAATCGTCTGATCACGCATATTGCCGACATCAATCAGCAGATCTTTATCGCACGCGGTCAACAGAAGGAACCAACGATCTGTGTTGACCAGCGTGATGCCTGATGGGGAGCTGGCCCAATGGATGGAAGTTGATCTTGCCACCAACGAATCCGGAAAGGAATACGTCATTGCCGCGGCGGCACCAGCATCATTGGTCAGAATGGAGCCGGGTTTCAGCTGACCGAGAACAGTGATGGTGATCTTGCGGTGACACAGTCGGCGATGCATCTCGAAGTGCCCATGAACAGTGGGAAACTCAAGGCATTGCTGGAAGCCACAAACAGGACGATCCCTGACGCGCGAGATCGACTCAATTCGTTTGCTCAGCAGGTGGTACAGGCCGTTGACGAACAGCATGCGAAAGGGTTACCGGATTCGGGGCCGTTTGTTTCTCTTCTGGGAACAAGGTCTGTCGGGGATGTGAATTCGCCGTTGCTGTACGCGGAGACGGCATTCCCGGTGTCGAAGGGCGACATTTACGTCACCATCACAGAAAATGCCACCGGCAATCGATCGACCCGGAAAATCTCAATCAATCCGGCGACCGATTCACTTTCTGATATCGCGGATCAGTTTGAGGCACTGACGGGGCTGACTTCCACGTCGACACTGTTCGGGGAACGTTGAATCTGAGTGCAGAATCCGGTTACTCCCTGGACTTTGCCGGCCGAGTCGACAATCAGCCGGACCTGAGTCTGCACACCGGGTCCGCTGTCCCTTCGTTTCACGGAACTTTCACTGGTGGCGTCAACGAGCAGTATTCTGTTGAGTACTCCGGAGCGGGCACTATTGGTGTCACCCCCAATCTTTCGGCGACGATTCGAAATCAGTCCGGCGTTGTGATTGCGACTCATCAGGTGGGTGAGGGGTATCAGGCAGGAACGGCTTTGTCTCTGGAAAACGGTTTATCATTTCAGCTGAGTTCGGGCGACGTCAATGCGACGGACCAGGCGTCGGTTTTTGCCGTCACAGATTCGGACAGCACGGGCTTACTGGCCGCGACGGGATTGAATTCATTTTTCGATGGAGTCGATGTAGCGGGTTTCCGTGTTCGGACGGAGGTCTTCGAGAACCCAGGAAACATTGCCGGGACAAAATCCGGAATTACGGGCGATGCCAGCAATTTTGCGTCTTTGGCCGGATTGCGTGACAGGAGATTTGGTGGACTTCAACAGCGGACATTTGTTGAAGAAATGGCGGATATCACGGCAGATGCCGGGTTGCAGGTGCAAACGGCTCGCGTTCAGAGCCAGCAGGCCGAATCGTATCAGCAGCGTCTGGAAGCAGACCGCGCTGCCGTTTCCGGCGTCGACGTCAACGAAGAAATGCTGAAGATCATGGAAGTGGAACGAGCGTACCAGGCAGCCGCTCGATTTATCACATCGGTGAATGCAACGCTCGATGAATTATTCCGAATTGTTTAGTGGTGCTTCTCTGAGTGCGGCGGGATACGTCGCTCTTTATTTCTGGTGAATTGAGTTGGGATGGATCCCCCCGAAACGGGCAGACTGAAGATCAGTGGATAAACCAACATGACAATTCGCATAACTCAACAACACGCGATCAACACTGCCCGCGGACATCTGCAGCGACAGGCTGCTGAACTGTTTGATGTGCAGCAGCAGATCAGCAGCGGACAAAAAATGCAGCGACCGTCGGACGATCCGGTCGCGATGAGGCGTGCACTGATCCAGAAAGATCGCCTCGATCGTCTGACCGCCCACACGAATTCACTGGGGCATGTCAAATCTCGTCTGGATCAGGCGCATGTTCAGCTTCGCGAAGCTGGCAATCTGCTGCTGCGAGCCCGTGATATTGCTTTATCGGCGAATGGAATCACTGACGAGTCTGAGCGCAGCATTCTGGCCCACGAACTCGATGGAATTCTTGAGCAACTGGTCAGCGTTGCAAACTCGCAGGATGAAAGTGGGTACTTGTTTAGTGGCACGTCGACACTGGTCAGGCCATTTGAAGTTACCGCAACCGGCAATGCCGTTTATAGAGGATCTGTTGAGAACACGAAGCTGCATCTGACAGGCGACGTCGATCGCAAAGCGTTATTGCCTGGTGGTGATGTGTTTCAGCCGCAGGCTCGCGAGAATCCGGTGGTTATTGGCAGTACGCATGTCCGCGCTGGCAGCGGGATATCTACTGCGACGGGTACGAAAACGATTGACATTACGCATTCGTCGACCACGTTTGCACCGGGATCGGGCGTGGCAGCAGGAACCAGTTCAGCGACTTCGGATACCATTATTGGTGCGGCCGGTGTGCACAGAATCCAGATTACTGACACGAGCGGTACGGGTGCCTTTGGGACGATTTCGCTGAATGGCGGGGCACCTGTCGATTTCAGTTCGACCGATACGGACCTGAGAATTATCGACACTCAGGGGCAGGTCGTTCACGTCGACACGACGTCCATTACTCCCGGTTTTTCTGGTGAAGTCGACATCACTGCGGATGGAGAAGTCTCTGTCGATGGAGGCGCAAGCTCAACGCCATTGACATTTGCTGCCAATCAGTCAGTGACTGACAGCCGGGATGGTTCGACTGTTTTTCTGGACACGGCACTGGTTGATCGTGTTGGCTCCGACACCATCGAGTTCCCGGGTACGTCTGACGTCTTTGCCGCAATCACACAGCTTCGGGATGATATTCGCAATACTCGAGGTCTGTCGGACTCTCAGCTGAGTGAGGCGATCAATCGGCGGGTCGGAGATCTGCAACGCGTCCACGATCACGTTCTTGATATGGTCGGTGTTCAGTCTGTCAGCCTCGAGCAACTCGATCGTTTGCAGATTCGGACGGAAGATCTGACTCTCAATGAGCAGCTGGAATACAACGAAACAACAGCGGCCGATATCACGGCAGCAGTCGTTCGCATGCAGGAACTTACAAATCTTCAGCAGTATACGGTTGCCGCTGTCTCAAAAATCCTTCAACCGACACTGCTGAATTACCTTCAATAAAACTTCCTTAACTCAGGCTGGGTGATCGAGATGATTCAAAGGATTGATCCACCTCACTTTATTTCAGCGGGGCCACACGTGGAGCGAATACCGTATGAAAATCTGAAAGAGATGTTTGAACTGCTCGAACGTCGCGACGCAGGGCTTTCTGAATTTGTCGAGAAAGTGTCTGCGTTTCCCGCCGTGCGCAAGGTGATCATCAGGGCCGCGAATTCAGCCGTCATGGCAGGCTCCGTAAACATCACGGACGCGACACACGCGGCCGCGCTGCTGGGGACTCGACGGCTGGTACATCTTCTGCAGACGATGTGTGTTGACGATGAGTTTAAAGCCTCGAATCAGACGGAAATCCCGGAATCTGATTCCGTTACCGTCTGAATCATCGCGGGCTTCGCCACGTTGTAGCTGAGTCCGCAATCAATCGGTCGGCAGACGGAGGGCCCCATGTTCCCGCCTGGTAAAGATCCGGTGAAGAAGAACTCGATTCCCATGCGTCAAGCACCGGTGTTACGAATCTCCATGCTGCTTCCAGCTCATCACTGCGCGTGAAGAGCGTGGAATCGCCACGGATCACATCCAGCAGCAGGCGTTCGTATGCCTCAGGAAGATGCGTGGTAAAGTGGTCTTCATAGTCAAAATCCATAGACACTGGCTGCACCTGATACTGCATGCCGGGGCGTTTAGTCGAGAAACGCAGTGAGATGGATTCGTGTGGCTGAATCCTCAGGATTAACTGGTTGGGGCGTGTTTCCACCAGATCGCACAGATCACCATCACATTCGACAGTCGAGAAAAGATTCAGCGGGGGATTCTTAAACTGAATCGCGACTTCTGTCAGCTGTTTGGGCATCCGTTTGCCGGTCCTCAGATAAAACGGGACGCCCGCCCATCGCCAGTTGTCGATGGCAACCTTCATTGCGACAAATGTTTCGCGATTCGAATTCGGGTTCACACGTTCTTCTTCGCGGTAGCCCAGTGCGGGCTGTCGATCAACCAGCCCCGCCATGTACTGTCCACGAACCGCCCAGTTGCCCACGGAACCTGAATGTCCGGGTCGAAGTGCCTGAAGCACTTTCATTTTCTCGTCGCGGATTTCTCTGGCCTGAAACAGCGAAGGCGGATCCATCGCGACCAGACACAGCAGCTGCAGGACATGATTCTGCAGGACGTCCCGTAATGCGCCGGAAGTATCGTAATAGGCGCCTCGCCCACCTTCCATACCCTGTGATTCAGCAACGGTGATTTGAATGTGGTCAACATGGTTTCGGTTCAGAAGCGGTTCAAAGATGGCATTACCGAAACGAAACAGAAGGATATTCTGAACGGTTTCTTTGCCCAGGTAGTGATCAATTCGATAGATCTGATCTTCTCGGAGGCGGCTTGCGAGTTGTTCAGTAAGTTCCTGGGCTGACGCCAGGTCGTGACCGAATGGTTTTTCAACGACAACTCGCAGCTGTCCTTCGTCAGCACGGTTTGGAATCATTCCGGCACAGTGAAGACCTTCGACCGCATCGGCAAAGAGTGATGGCGCTGTCGCCAGGTAAACGACTCGAGACCGTTGCCCTTCTGAAAGCTTCGCCTCAATGGCGGTTACCTCCTGATTGAGCTGGTCGTAGTCAGCCGTTTTATTGATATCCAGACGGCGGTAGAAAAGCTGTTTGGCAAACCTTTGCCATGCGGCTTCGTCGAACTTGTCTTCCCCCAGTCGTTCCTGAATTGCTTCACGCAATTCCGCTCGAAACTCTTCGTCCGTCTTTTCCCGCCGCGCAACACCAATCACCGGACAATTGGTTTTCAGATAATCCTGCCGTGACAACTGGTAGAGCGCAGGAATGAGTTTTCGAGATGTAAGGTCGCCTGAAGCGCCGAAGATCAGTATGGATGTATTGCTCATTTCACTTCTTGCAAGGACGAACACGTGAAGACTGCACCACAAACTGGCAGCGGTGTGCTCAATGTACGGCAACTGCCACCGAGAGACAAAGGGCGACTGATGCGTAAACGTTGAATCCCTGCATAGGAGACCGAAGCAGGTGACCCGCGGTACACCGCGGGTGGCGGCGTGAAACACTTTGCGAAAGTGACACAGCCTTTCCAGCAAATCCCTGTATATCTAAAGTCCCAGGCCCTGGAGCAACACGGAAACGTTCGAAAGCGTTCTGAATGGCAATCGCCTGAAGTGCTTCATTCGAACCGAAGTGGGGGCAAAAAAAAAGCGGAACAGGTCATGACCTGTTCCGCTTCGACAATCTCTGGTGGTTCAGTCTTCGTTGAACCTATCAGTTCTCGCCATCTTCACGTCGGTTTCGACGCTTCGGTGTCGCCAGAGCCAGGATTGCTGCTGCGGCCAGATTGGTGTGACCGTTGGAGGATTCCTCTTCCGAACCTTCCTCCCACCACGTTGCAGCATTCCAGTCGGCCATCACGGAATCGCACAACAATACCTCTTCTGTATCGCTCGCCGGGTTGTCGGTGGGAGCGATGCTGCTGAATTCAGGTACAGCAGGCTTGTCGAGCTGTGGATTCAACTTGACGTCCTGCAGTGGATACTGAGCCGTCGTCATGACGAATGATTCGACACCTTCAGAAACAGCCGTCAACTGAACGTTCGGCTCTTCGGTTGGTAGAACATCAGTGTCGGTGGCTGACACGATGCTGAAAGCTACCACGGAACTCCACCGAGTTGCGAGGCCCATGTCGCTAACCGCTCTAACCCAGACGCGGTACGCTCCGGCTCCCAGATTCGTTGCTGGCGTGAAGGAGGTATTTGTCAGCTCGGTCTCGTAGATCACCCGAGTTGTCACGCCGTTGACTGTCTTATTGACCCAAAGTTCGTAGCGTTCCGTTCCGCTGACGCTGCTCCAGACGAACTGAGGCGTACCGGAAGCAACGCTGCCTGCGGACGGGGAAGACACAACGGGTGGTTGGTCGATTCCGAATCGCTGTACTGGCGACCAGTTGCCATAGATGTTGTTGCGGAGCGGACGAACCCAGACCAGATAGTCACCAGCCGGCAAGTCAATCTGTGAAGTCAGTGATGTCGACTGGATAAACTGATTCCGGAGAACAACTTCGCCGGTCTTCGAGTTTTGCACCCAAAGGTCGTAGTGAGTGGTTCCGGAGACAGCAGTCCATTCAAACGTTGGTGTGTGGTCGAAGGTACCGCCTGTTGGAGTTGTTACAACGGGTGTGGAGAGCACCGTGAATGATTTCGCTGCGCTCCAGCGTCCGGGTTCATTGCGACTATTGATGCCTCGCACCCAGGCTTTGTATTCTCCGGAAGGCAGGCTTTCGAGAACCGTATAGCTGGTCGTTGTGAGATCCACCTCACGAATGACCTGGCTTTGCCCCGTTGAGATGTTGTTGACCCAGAGATCGTATCGAGCGGTATCCGGAATCGCCGTCCATGAAATGGTCGGGAAGGCCGTTGTTGCTTTGTTGCCAACCTGCACGGGTGTTGTGATGGTTGGTGCTGATACTACGCGGAACAGGTAAGGATCGCTCCAGAACCCCGGCCTTTCCAGTGAGTCGTATGCTCGCACCCAAACACGGTACGTTGCGATGCCGAGGTGCTCCGTCGGAGTCCATTCATTGGTAGTGAGTGTGGTGTTTCGCAGGTACTCTCGTACCTTCGTTGTGACGTTGTCGACCCACACGTCATACCGGGTTGCTCCTGCAATTGCCGTCCATGTAATGGTGGAACGCGGTCCTTCTGTCAGCGGAGCTGGTCCGACGATAACGGGAGGCTCGTGATCAAGAACCGTCACATTCGTGCTGCCGGACACATAGTTGGTTGCCGTGACGCTAATGGTCACGTGTTGAGGCCCGTCTGCATCGGGGTCGTTAACTGCAGTGATCGGGAAATCAACCGACGAACTGCCAGCAGGGATCGTGACCGTCGCAGGCACTGTCAGTTCTGTTTCGTCACTGCTTGCCAGTGAAACGATCAGATCGTTGACCGAATCGATGTCGCTTCGTGTGACCGTACCAGTGGCTGCATTCGCTCCGGCATTCTCCAGGAACTGCGACGGATTAACGGTGACAGTCACAGTTTCATGATCTGCAACGTTCAGGACCAGACTGCCGGGAGAGATTGAAAATTCTGATGCCTCAATGGTGACTGCGATTGTGCCGTCGTCAACATTGTCGTCCAGAATCGTAACGACGAACGGCACCGATGCAGCGCCGGCGGGAATCGTCACGGTTGGAGGTACCTGCAGCTCTGTTGTGTCGCTGCTGAGCAGGTTCACGACCATTGCCTGGCTAATGTCGGATTGATCCACTCGGGACAATGTCAATGTAATTGAACCCGAGTTTTCCAGAACGGTCGTGGTTGGTGAGGTAATCCGAAGGCTTGGCTCAATATCTTCAACCACCAGATCCGTTGTCACCTGGTTCACATAGCCGGCAGCAGCTGCCGTGATGGTGATCGACTCGGGACCTTCAACGATGTTGTCATCAATAACATCGACCGGGACGACAACAGAAGACTGTCCGGCAGGGATGGTCACGATCGCCGGTACGGAGACAGACGAGGGATTGCTGCTGGTCAACGAAACGTTTAATGGCGACAGCAGGTCCGTGTTATTCCGAGAGATGGTCAGCGTCGTTGCTCCCGCGCCTCCGTTTTCCGGAATTGTCGAGTCTGCCGCGACCATTGACAATGTCTCATAATCCAGGACATCCAGTGTATCTGTGCCAGCCAGGAAGCCGGTCAGGTCGATTGTGGAACCGCTGATTTGAACGACTTGTGTTCCGTCGAGAAGCGAATCGTCAACAGCATCGATGTCGATTTCAATCTGTGATTGATTCGGTGGAATTACAACAGAAGTGACCGTGGTCGCCTCCGATGGATCGCTGCTGACCAGATCGACTGTCAGTGCTGCCAGTCCAACGGTATCCAGATCCAGTGTCCACGAAAACAGGGTTCCAACATCGCTCGGGTTGTCGTCTGTTATTTCGAGGTACCAGGTGCCGCTTGGGTTATCACCATCGAACATACTCAGCGATTGTTCTGGTCGGAATCGACCGGTGAATGGCGCACTGCCAGTCAGGATGCCGAAATCAGCTTCATCGTCCAGAGTCGTTGATGTCATGAAGGAGCCATTCGAGAGCACATCCGTGAATAGCTCCACGCGTTTGGTGCCTGTTTGACCAACATGAACGAGGAAAACATCAAGATCAGAGAGCCAGCCATGCTGAAGTGAAAGTGTGACATCAACATCTGTGATTGCAGAAACCTGAGAAGGCACTGACACAGCCGCCAGAATCTTGTCGTTGTCCAGGATCGTCCTCGGGGCTTCGCCGACGAATTTCTGTGTGGCGTGATAGTCGTAAGGGCCGTCTATATCTGTACGGCGAACGATGGCAGTCGTTGCAGCGGTGCCGTCATTTTCGACA
This sequence comes from Planctomycetaceae bacterium, assembly GCA_041398825.1. NCBI lineage: Bacteria > Pseudomonadati > Planctomycetota > Planctomycetia > Planctomycetales > Planctomycetaceae > Planctomycetaceae bacterium. Next base: position 387,450 of record JAWKTX010000008.1, read on the forward strand.
ACGGAATCTGCGGCAATTTCAATCTCCAGACCCTCTGTGTCCAGGACGGCGATGGTTGCGCCCTGTCCGGAAAAGTAGCCATTCGCAGACACGTCTACCAAAGCGATTTGCGTGCCATCCCGCAGTCGATCGTCCACTGCATCCAGCGGAATCTGAATCGATCCCACACCAATTGGCAGTGTAACGGTGAGCGGCACTCCGACTTCCGTCGGATCAGAATTGCTGAGAGTGACCGTCACTGTTGAAGCAGACCGCGTTGCTGCCTCACCGAAGCTGATGAATGTATCGCCCGGATCAGTGGCGATGTAACTGTTGAATACGGCCAGAGTTCGGTCTGTTCTTGCGAACTCTCCCACGGAACTGGAGACCAGAATCGATCCGGTGACGCTCAGGTCAATGTCATCCAGCACACCAAGGCCGGATGGAACTGCCTGTAGTTCCGTCCCGTCGGAAGCAAATTCGACTACGCTGCCATCGTCCGCTGCTCCCAGGATGATTCCGTTGGCATCTACAGTGATGGCTCGGACTGCTCGATCCAAAGTCACGAATTCAATAACGGCTAACGTCGTTGGATCGAATTTTCCAACAACCAGACCACCGTCTTCAAGTGCATACAACAACCCGTCGAGACCGATCGTTGTGTCGCGGTAGCGATAGTCTGTTGGTACCAGTCCGGGGATACCGTCGCTTGCCAGCGACATAAATCCGGAAGCCGCATTGATTTGACGGACAAGTGCACCGTTGAGGTCAAAGACGTTAATCACATTGCTTGCGAACACGCTCTGGTAGATTTCGCTGCCGACAACCGCCAGACCTTCCTGAGACTGGCGCTGGGATGAGAAACGATCAATCAACTGCCCATTGAGCGGACTGATCTCCAGAATGTCATCCGAGAACAGGGATGTCACATAAAGGTGACCGGTTTCTGGGCTGGCAGCCAGTCCACCAGAAAGATCGAAGCCGTTGATCGCCCCGACGAACATGCGTTTGGTCACTGAACGCTGTTCAAGGTCGAACTCCAGAATTTCGTCATTAAGGAACGGGTCCAGGATGTAGAGCTTGCCATTCAGGTAAGCCAGCCCTTCAAAGCTTGACGTCACAGCATTCACTGAATAGGTGTCAACAACCTGACCGAGATCGGGATCGACCTTGTAAATGGTATCAACGGACGAATGCAGGACGTATACATAAGTTCCATCGAACGCACTTCCGGCGTTCCCCCCGATGTCGAACGGCATTGGGATGGTCTTGATGATCGAGCCATCAACGGGATTGATCTCGTAAAGACTATCGCCGAACAGCGTGTTGCCGAACAGTCGGTTGCCGAACGACTTTGTGCCAAATCGATCCACTGCGCCAGTGTTCGTATCGACGCGAACAATTCCAAAGCTGTCGCCTGGTGCTGTCTGCATATCCGTCAGGAACACATAGTCGCCAAATGCGGTGATGCCTCCGGATGATTTATCGGATGGGTTGGTCGACAGCCCTGGCACGCTGAAGTGGGTCCAGGTGTCGTTCCCGAAGTTGTAGACGGAGACAAAGACCTGTGTCGTTCCGTTGTAGACGGCAATCTTGCCGTTCTCCAGGACGACCATGTCATGGGTATCCTGACCAACGGGGCGAACACCACTTGGCCAGGGGACGGCGATTGTGTTTACGAGCAGACCTGTGTCGTCGTATTCTTCAATGGTGTTATTTGCAATCACCAGATCATTGGGCGGAAACAGGTCGTTGTTACTGCGAGTGATTGTCAGGGTTGTGGCATTCGGACCGTCGCTTTCACGAATCACATTGTCCGCGACAGAGATATTTATGGTCTCGTGGTCAAGCACCGACAGGGAGGCTCCCGTGGTGTAGGTGCCGAGAGTGCCACTGATCTGAACGACCTGTGGGCCGTCGAGAAGCGTGTCGTCAATAATGTCGATTGGGAATGTGACCGATCGTCGACCGGCGGGAATGGTCACAACCGCCGGGACAGTTGCTTCGGTCGTGTCACTTGATGTCAGGAAAACGTCGACAGGGTTAGCCACGCTTGCAAACTGACTTCGGAAAACGGTTCCGGTGGCTGCGCCTGGTCCGGCATTCTCAAGAATTGCCTTCGGGGTCACCGTCAATGCAAGCGGTAGCTCCGTGCCAAAGGCTGTCAGCTGGACATTGCTGAGCGTACCTGTGATCCCCCGGGTGTTGTCGCTGACTTCGAGCGTCCAGGTTCCAAGGGCGTTTTCGCCCCAGTGGTGTGTCGATGTAAAGACCCAGCCAGAGTATTGCTCAAAGCTGGCTGCTCCGGTCAGAACGCGAGCGCTGGCGAGTTCTGATCTGGTGCCACTTGGTGAAACCAGTGTGACAGTGAGGTCTTCGCCGCGAAAGTGGAATGGAGCATTGAAATAGAGTTCAACATTTTCGATGCTGAGCTGCCCTGTCATATTGATTGGGAAGCTGACCACCGATCCATCGTCCGGGATGGTCTGGTTCAGAGAAATCAGCCCGGAGGTAACAGAGGTTTCCTGATCAAGCGGCACGTAGCTTAAAGCCATATTGACCGCGGCTTCAGCATCCACGACCCCGTAGCCGTATTTGTGGTTTACCCAAAGTCCGGCACCATTCAGGCTCCAGCCCGGATCCGTTGGATCAACCAGTCTCGCTGTGCGGACGAGAATGTCCTGGACTTCTCTGTAGGTCAGGTTGGGATTTGCTTCCAGCATTAATGCGACAACGCCGGATACCATCGCCGCGGAGATAGAAGTTCCCTGAGCATACTGATACGTGTAGTTGTCGTTGATGGACTCACCATCGGTGTTGCCGAAGATGTTGTAACCTTCGTCAGACCGAAAGATGACCTGCCCCAGATTGTTGAACTGAATGTCGGTGTCAATCGGGTCAGTGGTCACCATAGGGCTGCCGCCACCACTGGCATAGGCAGAGACGAGAATAGACGCCCCCTGTTCAAAACCGAGTGAACGGCCGGAACTATTCACAGCGCCCACTGCGATTGTGTACCTTGAACTTGCGTACCCGTCGTAGTTCACATTGTCAATTTGACTACTGCCGTTGCCGGCAGCCCAAACATAGATCGTTCCCTTACCGCCTCGGCCCTGTTCCGCACCCGCTCGCAGGGCAGCTGAAGCTCCCAGAGATAATCCATGGAGAGCCCCATCACTGACCGGGCCCCAGCTGTTGTTTGAAACGTCGATGCTGGCCTGAGCGTAATTCAGGGCGTTGCCTTCTGCCGTTGGGCTCACCGTGGATCCACGGTTGGTTCCTGTCGTCGGAGGCTGAAGAAGTCGAATACCGACCAGGCCGGCTTCGGGGGCAACGCCAGAGATACCTTCGTTGTTATTTCCCTGTGCAGCGATGTAGCCGCCAATTGCTGTTCCGTGAGAGATGCCGTAATTCGATGCCGGGGTGGGATCGTTATCATTTCCGACGAAGTCAAAGCTCGCCCCATTGATAACATTTCCGATCAGATCGGGGTGAACGAGCTGCAGGCTGTCGTCAACGACCGCAACCACGACGCCTGCTCCGGTGTAGTTGTCCCAAACATTGGTAACGTTCAGGTCATTGCCGACGGTTGCACCAAGCTGACCATTGTTGCTCAGGTACCATTGATCGTTGAAAAACGTGTCATTGGGAATGAATCGCAATTCGACCGGCTGCTCAAGCTCCGGTTCCAGCGCTTCGAAGCCATAGATGTCTGTCAGGCGATCGGCAGCATCCTGAATCGAAATGCCGGCATCGAACGTAAGAGTGAAACTGTTCGGGACAGCATGGTAGATTTCAATACTGCTGGCACCTGTTGCGGACAGCAGAGCGTCCGCATCCTGAGGTGTTGTGAACACGGCGACGAAATCATTCGCCGTTGTCTGGCCATCGTATGTACCCAAAATCGTGGGGTTGAACAGCGCCTGGGTCAGATCCGCAGCCAGAAGTTGGCGATCTTCCAGCAGTTCCGAGCGGACATCTGCCGACCGTCCGTGCCGAGTTCGGCCTCGACGAGCGGAGCGTGGTTTCCCGAAAAGGTTCCGAAGGTTGTCGACGAATGTACTTTTACGGAACGGGAGATGTCGCATTGTGTATCAAACCTCAGACAGAAACTCCGGCATTTCGCCGGAAACGGATGTTCCTGAAGATGCGCTTTTCAGAGGGAAACGGACTGTGTGCGTTAGTTGGAAAGGACGAGTTGTGGCAGGTTCTCTAACAAAGACAGAGTCACAACCGCGCAAACCGGGACGTTTTGGTACCGGTCGCCACGTATGATGGTCCCTCCTGGGATGCCATCGCAACATGTTTTCCGGTGAATCAGGGACGAATCTGCGACGCGAAACGGTGTGTTTTCCCGATGTTTTGCAGATTCAACGAGTTGTACGGGACTGTTTCCCAATGACCTCATTGACAGTCGACTTTTCCGCTTTTGCGGATTGTCGGGGCACAAGTGTGCACCGACGTGACTACCGTCCGCTGGAGATCGTCGCCACCTGAGGGTTAACCTGACTGAAATCCTCGTGGCAGAAACATATGCAGCAGGTCAAAGTGGTGACTACCGGTCACGACGGTTCTCGGTCCTGCAACAACAGCTCAGAAAACCACGACTGAGACATTTTCGCGGGCAAAAGCGACGCTATTCTGCCAGCATGGCTACCACGACCCCTTCAACGATCTGACTGGGAATCGTCGGCTGGCAAATTCGATCATTGAGGCAATGTTTCCCGGTGGTGACGTCAAATTGCCATCCATGCCACGGGCAGGTCACGATGTTGTTTCGCAACATCCCTTTTCCCAGGGGGCCCCCGGCATGCGGGCAGATTCCATCCATGACGTGGAACGTTCCATCCACGTTGTAAACAGCAAAGATTCGACCGGCGGCCACAATCTCTCGAGATTCACCAAGGGGAATCTCGGCCGCAGCTATCAGTTCAACAGGCGTGCTCATTCATTTGCTTTCAGTTGCACAGCGACTTCCTCTGTCCGTTTCAGGACACGCATCATATTACCGCCAAGGAGCTTTTGAATCTGCCGGGCGTTGTACCCCCGGTTCACAAGTTCCTGAGAAATGCGTGGATAGGTGGCAACAGATTCCAGCTGGTCCGGCAACCGGGGGACACCGTCAAAATCAGATCCCAGACCAACATGATCTTCACCAGCGATACGAATGATGTGTTCGATATGATCCACAACATCATGGATCGTTCCGTGTGCTTCTTCGTCACGTACTGCCAGATCCGTCGGAATCACGAACCGGGAAAAGAAATTGACCATCACAACCCCGCCATTGGCCGCCGTCAGTTTCAGAACATCATCCGGCACATTGCGGGGGTGATCCGTGATCGCACGAGCGGACGAATGCGAGAACATTACCGGAGCTTTCGAGGCTTTGAGTGCCTGCTTCATGGTCTCTGGAGATACGTGTGACAAATCAATCACCATTCCCAGTTTGTTCATTTCGGCAATAACGGCCAGGCCGAAATCTGACAGACCGTTCGCTCTGGGATCGTCCGTTGCGGAATCCGCCCACTCAAGGGACTTCGAATGGGTGAGCGTCATGTAGCGGCAGCCGAGATCATAAAGCCGGTGAAGGTTTTGAAGCTCACCTTCAATACTATGGCCACCCTCGACTCCCATCATCGACGCAATTTTTCCTTCAGCAACGATACGTTCGATATCGTTTGCCGTGCTGGCCAGTTCGAAGTCGTCGGGGTATCGCTTCAGCATCTGCTGCACGATGCTGATTTGTGCAAGGGTCTGAGACAACGCGTCGCCCGTAACCATCGTGTCTGACGGGACGTAAACAGACCAGAACTGCGCTTTGACACCACCTTCACGAAGGCGAGGGATGTCTGTATGTATGGAGGGCTGGCGCTGAGAGATATCCAGATTGTCGAAGCTGGAATTGGCCTTCGTTCGTACTTCCCATGGCAGGTCATTGTGGCCGTCAAACAGCATGCCCGCATGGTGAATACGTAATGCTTCTTCTGAGACTCTGATGGGGGTGTTGCGATTCGATGCCGTGGTGTTTCCCACGGTGAGGTCGTCACCATAACTGCCGGAAAATGGAGACAGGATCACGACTGCTGCGAGCAGTCTCTTCAAAACCGGTCTGCCGATGGAGTTGTTCATTGCATGTCTACTACGAAAGGATTTGTTGGACGACGCGGCATTCTTCAACACCCGTCAATCGTTGGTCGAGACCCTGAAACGGAAATGAGAGTTGTTTGTGATGGAAACCCAGCAAGTGCAGAATTGTTGCGTGCAGGTCGCGAACATGAACGCGGTCGACAGTGGCGTTGAATCCAAATTCGTCACTCTCACCAAGTGTCACACCGCCCTTGATACCACCTCCCGCCAGCCACATGGTAAAGGCGTTCGGGTGATGATCCCGACCATCATTGCCGCCCTGAACCATCGGCGTTCGGCCGAATTCGCCTCCCCAAATCACGAGCGTGTCGTCCAGCATTCCCTGCTGTTTCAGATCTGCAATCAGCGCAGCACTGGCCTGGTCGGTGTCTTTGCAGTTCTTCCTGAGGTCGTTGACCAGATTGCCGTGCTGGTCCCAGGCTTCATGGAAGATTTCGACGAATCGAACACCTCGCTGGACGAGCCGTCTGGCCAGCAGGCAGGTATTCGCAAACGAAGGTTCACCCGGCTTTGCTCCATACAAATCCAGCACGTGCTGCGGTTCACTGGAGATGTCCATGACATCCGGGGCGGTCGCCTGCATTCTGTATGCCATCTCAAAGGCGTTGATGCGTGTGGCAATCTCCGGATCGCCGACGTCCTGAAGACGCGACGCATTGATCTGGTTGATGACATCCAGGGATTCTCTTTGCAGTGCACGATCGACACCGCGCGGATTGCTGAGATACAGTACCGGATCTCCGGTGGTCCTGAATTCCACGCCCTGATAAAGCGTTGGAAGAAATCCGCTTCCCCAATTTGCTGAGCCTCCACTCGGGCCTTTCTTGCCTGTGCTGAACACGACAAATCCGGGCAGGTCCTGAGATTCAGATCCCAGACCGTACAGAGACCAGGCGCCGAGGCTTGGTTTGCCGAACTGGAGCGATCCGGTGCTCATCTGAATCTGGGCTGGTGCGTGATTGAATCCGTCGGTCACCATCGATTTAACGATGGCGATGTCGTCTACGACCTTTGCCAGGTGCGGCAGCAGCTCAGAGAGTTCCGCGCCGCAGGCTCCATGGCGGTCAAATGCGAATTTTGGCCCGAGCAATGTCGAATTGGGGTTAATGAATGCGGCCCTGTACCCCTTCAGAAGTTCGGCAGGAGGAAGTGTTCCGTTATATTTCGCCAATTGTGGCTTGTTGTCGAACAGCTCAAGGTGACTGGGCGCGCCAGCCATGAACAGAAATATGACGTTCTTTGCCCTTGGCGCGATGTGTGGGCTCCGGGGCGCCAACGGATTTGCGTCTCCCATCCCGTCCGAAGTCGAAACACCGGCCGACGCGGGATTCGTCGCGGCAAGCAGCGAGTTGGCCGCGATGCTGCCAAGCCCGATACCGCACTGATGCAGAAACCAGCGTCGTGCGGCAGAGTAACTATGTGGCATCGGCATTTGGCCACTCGTTGAACGATAAAAACCACCACTTGATTCCCGGGGTGACTGCATTAGAAGCTGTCCTTATTCAGTGGCCGACGATTCCGGTTCAGATTTTGCCTGTCCTTCAGCCAGCAGCAATTCCACTGCAGATTCAAGAAACTCGAACTGATGCAAGCCGACAAGCTTCAGTCGAACCCTGCCCTGAGTATCGATGAAAAGGGTTGTTGGATAACCCTGAAAATCGGGCACCTGCTTCAGTGTCTTTGAGTCGATGAGGGCGCAGGGATAGTTGATCCCATCTGATGAAATCACCTCACGCACAGTGACCATGTTAGTTGCTTCGTCACCGCTGTTTTCCTGATTGAGTCCAATCATCTGAAAACCCGCTTCTCCAAACTTGTCCTGCAGCCTGACGAAGGATGGGATCTCTTTCCGGCACGGACCACACCAGGTTCCCCAGATATCGACGATACAGACTTTCCCTTTGAAATCGTCCAGCGCGAGTGGCTTGAGTGTGCTGACATCTTTCAGAGTGAAGTCGAAAGGGAATGGTTCATGCGATGCAAGCAACGCTTCGACCTCTTCCTTCAGTGATTCCTTGATGGTGGTCGACCACTGCGGCAGACTTTCTTTGAACTCGGCCGATTCTCGCAAGGCTTTCAGTTCTGGCGCCGTGGACAATGCTGACAATTCTGTGAATCCGTTTTCGATGGCTGATCGCAATGCGGACATTGCCAGATCCTGCTTTCCATCCGCAGCGAGCGCTGTGGAGTATCGAAACAGGATGTCGCCCGCCAGACTCACGCCCGCCGGAAACTCGATTTTCGCATCGATCGCCTTCTGCAGGATCTCTCCCGCACGCATCGACGCAAGATGCGAACGGCTGATATCTCCCTCCATGCCAAAGTGGACCCCCAGCTGGTGACACAATTGAAGGTAGCCAAAAACGGCTGCGGGATTTTCAGGAGACGCCTCGTACGCAGATCGATACTTCAAAAAAATGCTGTGGATGTCGACATTCGGAAACTCCACGCCCGCCAGAAGTGGATCGGCAACGGGGCGCTGACTGGCTGATTTCGCCGGGGCATCGGTCCCTTCGCTGGATGGACTCCCAGCCGGTTCATCGCCGTCATGTGCATCAGCGTGTTCTTCGCGCCCTGCAGGACTATCAGAATTGGGTTTGTCCGAATGCGCGATGCTGTCTGTCGTCGGTTCCGAAGAACACCCGGAGATCAGAAGTAAGGAAGCGATGAGGACGAGCGAACAATTTTGCATGAAATCGAACCATTTGCGGAGTTGCGTTTACGCGACGGGAGTCGGTGCATTATGGGGACTCATCGTGGAATTGTTCCAGCGACTCTGCTGCATTGATCACCATTCTGTGGTCGAACAGATCTTTGCGCGGCGGTTGTTCGTACCTGATAAGCTTGACTTCTGCAGGGATGTCTGAATGCTTCGCCCAGAGAAAGTGCCATTCGTTTGCTCGGACGAGCATTCATCAAAGTGACGCAAGTGCCACCAGGAGACCGCATAATGATTCTGCTCGAGTTCGTCTTGAACGGCAGCCAAAGATTCCGTTGGTCTGTTCTTCTGGCCACTCTGCCCGTTCTCGTGTGCCGGGCGCTGGCCGGTGAGTCAATCCGTCAGGAGGCGGCATCGGCGAATCCTTCCAGTGCCGCCCGCCCTCTCAATGTTCTGCTGATCATGTCTGATGACCTGACAGCGACTGCGCTGTCGTGTTATGGCAACTCAGTTTGCAGCACTCCAAACATTGATTCGCTGGCCAGTCGGGGAACCCGCTTTACTCGAGCCTATTGTCAGGCAACCTATTGCGGTCCTTCCCGGGCGTCGATGCTGACGGGATATTATCCGCATGCCACTGGGGTCCTTGGTTATACGAACCCGAGGCCACAAATCGGCGATCGAGCCACCTGGCCACAACATTTCAAAAACAACGGCTACTACAGCGCTCGTGTGAGTAAGATTTTTCATATGGGTGTCCCGGGTGGAATTGAGATCGGTGGCGATGGCCGGGATCACAATCATTACAACGGTGCCGATGATGAATTCTCCTGGACCGAACGATTCAACAGTCCAGGCCCGGAGTGGAAAGCTGTGGGAACCGGGGAGACCCTGGAAGGGAACCCCGATGGCAAAAAACCTGTTGTGGGTGGCAATACATTTGTTGTGGTTGAAGCTGAGGGTGATGACCTTGTGCATTCGGATGGCATGACAGCTGAGAAAGCGGTTCGACTGATCCACGATCACAAGGATCAGCCATTCTGGCTTGGCGTTGGATTTGTTCGGCCACATGTCCCGTTCGTGGCTCCGTCCCGCTACTTCCGGCCCTTCAAGCCATTCGACAGGATGGAATTGCCGCCGAAGCTCGAAGGCGACTGGGACGATATTCCAGAGGCAGGCATCAATTACAAGACCAGTCTCAATATGAAGATGGACGAGCGGCGGCAGAAAAAAGCAGTCGGCGCGTACTATGCCTGCGTTAGCTATGTCGACACTCAGGTCGGTAAAGTGCTGGCCGCCGTTCGGGACGCAGGTATCGAAGACCACACCGTTGTGATCTTTACCAGTGATCACGGTTACCATCTGGGTGAGCATGACTTCTGGGCCAAGGTGAGTCTGCGGGATGAATCGGCGGCAGTCCCCCTGATTATTTGTTTGCCTGGCCAAAGGCCGTCTGTCTGCCATAGCCTGGTCGAACTGATCGATCTTTTTCCGACGACGGCAAAACTATGCGGACTAAATATTCCTGAGCGGCTTCAGGGCCGGGACATCTCACCGCTGTTGCGCAATCCCGATTTGTCTGTGCGTGACGCGGCGTTCAGCGTGGCTCCAAGCCGAAAAGGATTTCTGTTGCGAGAGGACCAGTATGCGTTTATCCAATACGGCGAGGACGCAGAGGGTGGCATGGAACTGTTCAACGTTCAAACCGACCCACAGCAATTCACAAACCTCGCACAACTTCCGTCGCACGCTGGCCAGGTGAAGGACTTTCGGCAGAAGATGTCGGCCAGGCTGGCAGCGATCAGGCAAAATGATCTGGGCAGGTGATGTGGGTTGTTCGCGTAGAACCAACGCGAGGAGCCGCCTCATTTCAAGCATTCCATGCGCAGCGCCATGATGTGACTTGGCCAATTCTGTCTTGAGGTCTAAAACATCCTCGAGGTCTAACCTAACCTCGCAGCCTGTTCAAAAACAGGACTGGCTCGAGCAGGAAACGCTGAAACGCGATGGTTTCCAGTCGTCCTGCGTGCCTGTCCCGGATTGTTAACGGACAGCTAAGATATCTGGACCGGTGAGCGACAGGACGTGCCGAAAGGCTCTCCGTCGACGCGTTGCCAGTCTGTCAAAAGCAATGCACTTTTCTGAAATGCGTCCGCCTGATTCTTAACAGGCATCGTTTGATGAATTCCTGTCTTCTTACGTTCGTGAACTGCGTAATCTGCCTCGCACAATCTGCAAAGTCCTGAGATGACCCAAAAATCCCTGCTTCAGCCTTTCTCACTAGGTGACCTGCAACTTCCAAACCGCATCGTGATGGCTCCCCTGACTCGCGCGCGATCTGGTCCGGATCGGATCCCCAATCACATCATGGCGGAATACTATGTTCAACGAAGTTCTGCCGGTCTGATCATCTCTGAGGCTACGACAATCTCTGAAGAAGCGAACGGTTGGGTCGAGTCGCCCGGCATCTACACAGACGCCATGATCGCGGGCTGGTCCGGAGTTGTGGATTCTGTTCATCAGGCAGGCGGTCGCATTTTCCTGCAGCTTTGGCACATGGGCCGAGCTTCTCACAGCAGTTTTCACAATGGGCATCCTGCGGTTGCGCCGTCCGCTATTGCTATTCATGGCGACGACATCCACACACCAATCGGAAAACAGCCGCATGAAACGCCTCGTGCGCTGGAAACCGACGAAATTCCTCGCGTTGTGGACGACTACCACAAGGCGGCCGCCAATGCGAAGAAGGCTGGCTTCGACGGTGTGGAAATTCATGCGGCCAATGGTTATCTGATCGATCAGTTCCTTCAGTCGAAATCAAACCATCGCACCGATGCCTACGGAGGAAGCGTTGAAAATCGCTATCGCTTTCTGGGCGAGGTTGTGTCGGCTGTCACATCTGAAGTTCCCGCTGATCGAGTTGGCGTGCGACTGGCTCCAAATGGCGTTTTTAACGATATGGGTTCGCCGGATTTCAGAGAGCAGTTCTTGTTCGCCGCATCACAGCTGGACAATTTTGGTCTTGCCTATCTGCATGTCATGGACGGACTGGCATTTGGTTTCCATGAACTTGGTGAACCGATGACCCTGAATGATTTTCGCAAAGTGTTCGCGGGGCCGCTGATTGCCAACTGTGGCTACACGCCGGAATCAGCCGACGCTGCTGTTGAATCGGGTGCCGCAGACCTTGTGGCATTTGGTCGGCCATTTATCAGCAATCCGGACTTTGTGGAAAGGGTTCGTAACAGCTGGCCGCTTGCCCCCGAGGCCGATGTCTCTGACTGGTACTCACCAACGGGAGCCACGGGTTACATCGACTTTCCACTGCATGTGGCAAATCGCTGAACTGGCCGTCTGGCTGCACTCCTCCAATGCGTTCCGGCGGTGCTTCCGGAAACAATATGGTGCTTGTAACATTCAATGAATACGATGACGGGCAGGATGGCGGCGACGGAAACCTGACGCGGGCCGAGGCTTGCGCGGACTCGGTGACGTTCCGGGAGACAAGTTTCGAACACGATTTCCGCAATCGTCAGACGGCTGTCATTGGAGAAGAAAACGCCTGCAGCGTCAGCGTGTATGACAACCTGAGCCGCGTCATTCAGCGAGAATCCCGGTGGGGCTCGTCGACCGGAACGCTTCTTTCGAAATCGGTGACAAAGTTTGATGACCGGGGCCGTGTCTATCAGGCGGTGGCCTATGCGGTGAATCCGAGTACAGGAGCCACAGGCAATTCGCTGACCAGCAACAATTGGTATGACGCAGGCGGTAATCTGATCAAATCACTGCCAGCCGGGTCTGACCTGTTCAGCAACACCACGTACGACATTTTGGGGCGAGCGACGCATCAGTATTCGGGCTACGATCTGGATGAGACAACCTACGCGGAAGCAGAAACCGTCGTGGGTGACACGATCATGGAACAGCAGGAGATGACCTACAACCAGGTCGGTTCTGTGCTGAGCACAGCTTCAAAGCAGCGGTATCATGATGCGGCTGCCACACAAACCGGAGCCCTCGGCAATCCGTCCACGACACCGAAGGCTCGTGTGACATACGCAGCATCGTGGTTTGATGGTGTGGGACGCACGATTGCCTCAGCCGATTACGGAACGAATGGCGGGACGGCTCTCAGTCGGCCTTCGACTGTCCCGACTCGATCCGACACGATTCTGGTCAACTCGACCGTCTACAACAGCGAAGGCGAAGTGGAATCGACGTTTGATCCAAAGAACACCGAAACTCGTTTTGAGTACGATGATGCCGGACGTCAGACGGCTCAGATTGAGAATTACATTTCCGGCTCCAGCGGTTGGGATAAGAATCGGACAACGTGGACGTCCTACACTGCCGATGGCCAGGTGGAAACACTCACAGCATCCAACGGAAGTACAGGCAATCAGCAGACCGTCTATTACTACGGCACCACGCTGGCCGACTCCTCCATTGCTTCAAGCCGTCTTCTGGTGAAGGTGGCGTATCCGGATGCGGTGATTGCAACGGTCTTATCAATCGCATCATGCCTCCGTTGCGGGATCGCCGCGTTCCAACCAAGAGCTTCTCCACCACAACGTCAGCCACCTCAGCCTCAGCCACCTCCTGATGGCGATGGATCCGGATCTGCAAACAGATCCTGGATGACTTTCCACTGTAAATCACTGACAAATGGCTTCGGGGCCGTCCTGGACCCTGTCGTATTCGGCCGACGTCGTTGCGGCCACGAGGACAGGGTAATCAACATAAGAGCGTCTCCTTTCGCTCACGCTAATATGCAAATCCCCTGCCATTGAAGTTTCTACAATCAAGTTTTGAAATGACCTCTAAGGATTTTCGACTGTGAAGATCGATACCCAGTAGATTGCCTTCTTGACGGGAAGGTTTGTGTTCCGCAGTGGGCACCTGAGGGATTTTTTCATACCACTAATCAATTCCAACTCCCTTGGGATCCTGTTTCCACGGCCACGATTGAGATAGTATCCGAGGTTCTGCAATGGACGACATTTCTCTATTGAAGGTTCCAAACTTTGTTTATGGGCCAGACTGTTCTGCATGGGACGTTGAAGATGTGTATGCGACCGCATTGTCCGCAGAATCAGAGTCATCTCTCCGGTTGTCCTGTTGGAAGGAATACATGCGGCGTTGCCCGTATGGTAATGGCTCTTTTGAGATGGTGGCGTACCTACTGAATGATGCCGGAGATGCCATCAGATTCGAGGCAATTTCGGTTGTCTGTTACGTTGCTCATTTGGGACTCAAGCCAGATCTCGGAGTTGATCCGAATAACTATCGCTCGGTGATTGAATCCTTGAGGATTGAGTCAAACCACTTTATGAAGCCATGGGCGTTGGCCGCTCGCTTCGGATTGGTGGATCTCTCCGCTGTGACTGAAGCTCAAGCAGAAGTTGATCGATGTAGTCAGGCAATTGCCGCGTTGGTCCAAAAGAACAACGAGACAGTGGGCGGCATCGATGAAATTGAGTTCTTGAGACTTCGGGCATTGAGCGATATGAAACATGTCGCTCAGGACATCATAGATCGAAAACACCGTATGCCCTTAATCCTTCGTTCGTGAAATCTCCATTCTAAGAATGGCTCGATTTGAAGGCACTTGTTAGCATCGGTCAGCAGATGCATTCGAAAACTCTTTTCAGCAGAATTGATCACGCCGTTCATTGATAGGAGCAAGCGACCAGCGGGAGCGGATTGTCATCTTCCCGGCGTCAGTTCGAGCCCGCGTCAAGGGTCGTACCCTTGCAGGCGCATGGTGGGACGGTGAACACGTCGACGACTCCGAAAGTTCAGTACAGCTGCGCAAACGGCTCGTCGAACACGATCCGTATCACGGGGATGACGTACCCGAACGGTCGCTGTCTTGTCCAAAACAATGTGGTTGATGATTACGGCACCTCTGGCAGCATCAATGAGGGGAATCGCTAAAGGGGACATTGTGAATGTCCCCTTCGTGATTCTCTGGAAACGAACCGAAACAATCGCGGATTCTTCCACCTCCAACAGCGCCATTCATTCCATCAGTGGAACCATTGATCGGTCCGCAGGTGACTCCTCCCGCGCCGCCTGCGCCTTTGAACCCGCAAACTTGCCCAGCTACATGTCCAATGCCAGACATCGGACCAAAAGCGGGAGTTGGAGGCTGCGTCTTCGTTGGCGTTGTGCTGATCGACACTGATCCCGTGCCCGACCCGAGACAACAACCCAGAATTCCGTGGCCTACCGATCCGGAGAACAAGCGCACACGATACGAATGTCGAGTTCGTGCGAGGAATTGGCACATGGACCACCCTTGTCAGGGTAGAATTTTCATTCACGTGAGTTACGACGAGGCCGAGGCAAGAAATATCGTGAGCACGGTGTGTGTGGAGGCTGGCTGCCACAAGGCGGTGATTGCGGGCACGCGAAGTGCCGACCTCTGCCCAACTGAGTCGAGTTTTTTACAGCGGGGCTCTTCAATGACAGGTTTTTGCGATTGGCGACGCTTGAAGATCGGTGACGCGGTTAGACTTATCGAATGGCCAATGGAACTGCGACGGGACTGGTTACATTTAGAAACACAAGAGCTTTACGATTGGCTGATCGAGTCTGGAACTGTCGTAGTAGTCTCGGAAATCGATGATTCGGGATTGCCGTATTGTAATGTCCAACGAACGATCGATGGGGTGCAATGGCGAGAATGGCTCGCGTTAAACCATGGCGGGATCGAATTGGTCCTTTGCAGGGCTTCAGAGTAGACTGCATTTATGGTATGCGATTGACGCTGGATGAAGGATTTGGGGGCGGGATACAATGGGTCTGGCTAGTGTAGTGTCTTTGAAATGTGGTGAATTATTCGGCGCTGAATTGTGCGTGCGGTGTTGAATGGGTATCTGATTCTTTAAGGAGGATATCCATGCGAGTGGCACCGGCGATCGAGTTGACTCAGGAAGAGCGAACGACGCTGACAAAGTACAGCCGCGGAAGGAACACGCCTGCGAAAATCGTGCTTCGTGCGAAGGTGATTCTGCGAGCGGCCGAGGGGCTTCAGAATAAGGTAATCGCCGCAGAACTGCAGACCGATCCGCAGTTTGTCTGTCGCTGGCGAACTCGCTTTGTCAAAGGACGCCTGAAGGCCATTGAAAAGGATGCACCGCGAAGTGGGCGAAAGCCGTGCCAGAAGGTTGTGAAGATGGTTCTCGACGCGACAACTCAGGAGAAGCCTGCGGGAGCCACGCACTGGAGCGTGCGAACACTGGCGCAGCATCTGGGTGTCAGTCGTTCGGTGGTGCATCGCGTGTGGCGGCAGCACAATCTTCAGCCGCATCGAACGAAGACGTTCAAGGTTTCGAACGATCCGAAGTTTGAAGAAAAACTGCATGATGTTGTGGGTCTGGACCTTAAGCCACTATTGCCTTACAAAACTCCGTAGGAGGCGCTGAAGCGTGGATTTTGGCAAGGTGTTATCCCATGATGATAACTTAGACGGCAGAGGTTCACAATAAGAAATAACGCGCTGACTGGTCGCAGCGGTGCCCCACGTCAGGTTTACCAAATGCCGGGGCGGAGCATACCGATGTCGTTCGGGTTATGGGAACACCGGAATATCTTCTGTCCGAACGATGTTTCTCGGAAATCCGGATGAAAAGAAGTTCCGTCGTTTGTTGTGTCTGCTGCAGACACGCCTTCATGGGCCAGTTCCTGACTGGGGTCACGCGTCAGCTCTAAAGAACGTTGACTGCGCCGCAATCCACTGCTTGTCCAGGAACGCGGAGACTTTCCGATTCACGTTACCTTTACGACATCGAGGATGGAGTCTCGCGGTGAATAATTAAGAGAATTGTGCTTTGTCTGAAGATTTTGTGGCTGCACCATACGACTTCGTCTGTGGACGGTCTCCCTCTTTGATGAGAGCGATGTTCTCGAACTGTTTCCTTGGCTTCATGACGCCAGAAACCCGTCAATCTTGGCTCGCCAGATGAGGTGGTTCAGGTTTGACACCGAATTCATGTCCATAGAAAGGCTTCAGAATGGCTCGGAAAAGAAACAGGCGAATTCGACTCGCCGGCGTCACGGATGAGTTCAGAAAAGCAGTGTAGTTGCTTCTTGGATTACACTGCATCGGTTGCTGCTGGGCTTTCCTCAACGCGTTTTATATCGGAACAAGCTGATCCAGTGCCCAGTGGCGCTCGTTTGAGACGAAGTAAGGACCTGAAGCCGATCTCTCGAAGAGAGGTAAAGCGACTATTTTCGGCCGCAACGAATGCCACGCTATGCGGCCGAATCCATCGAGGAAGCTCGTGCAAACGTCTCTGAAGTCTGTCGCCATCTTGGTGTGAACCGCCAGCTCGGCTGAGCCCACAAATTCGAAGACGGATGCTCAACTACTCCACTGATGATTCTCAACGTCAACGCTACCTTCGACACCGAAGACCTCAAAGAAGGATCTGTGATATAAAGGTCCTGCATGCACTAATTAAAAACCGAAATCGTCGCAAAAAACGAAAACCGGATGGACCGATTTTGGCAAGGCTGTTATCCTATTGATGATAACTTAGACGGACCAGAGGTTCACAATAAGAAATCAATTCGCGTTGACTGGTCGCAGCGGTGCCCCACGTCAGGCTTACCAAATGCCGGGGCGGGAGCAATTTACCGATGTCGTTCGGGTTATGGAGAACACCGGAATATCTTCTGTCCGAACGATGTTTCTCGGAATTATCCGGATCGAAAAGAAGGTTCCGTCGTTTGTTGTGTCTGCTGCAGAGACACGCCCGCGGGCCAGTTCCTGACTAGGGGTGCCGTCATGCCTAAAGAACGTTGACTGATCGCCGCAATCCACTGCTTGAGTTGAATGCAAGGACTTTCCGATTCACGTTACCTTTACGACATCGAGGGATGGAGTCTCGCGGTGAATAATTAAGAGAATTGGGGTTTCGTTTGAAAGGGCAAATCTTGTCTACGAACGCAGACACTCCAGCCTCGAGTACAGGACGCCAGCTCAGTTCGAACAGCTCATCAAACTCTCAAAATAAGAGAATGACCTGTCCCTGAAACCTGTACCACCTCAAGAATAGACTTTGAAGACTTAGAGAATGGGCTACCTCGCCTACCGATGTGTCCGCGATCTATTCGTCTTGCCTTAATTCAACTCGTAGACTCCGAGATGCTCCGCATTGATGGAGGCGCAAGTTCGATTGAACCGGATTTAGGAATAAATATCAAAATAGCTCGGGAACTCTGGCACCCACAATGGCGGCCGCTTCAGGACGCTAATAAGCTGGTGATGACATTGACCGAGCACGGCTTCTTTGAGGTCGTTAGGAGACTTCAAGCCTTTGGATTCAAAAGTGGAGCTGACGCCACGTTCTTCGAATGGGTCCGGACAGTCGGTTTCCCAGGAATTCATAAATTCTGGTGTGCTCAAACCCAACGGGGGGGCAGTAATTCATTCCACGGTTCCGTTATCGATGTTGGAGTTTCCAATAGATCTTGGCAGCCAGAAACTCGCACCATGCACTTCGGCGCTGCATCGCTGTCTGGATGGCTGCTTGAATCTTTTGGCCGGTGGTTTCCATTCACTGAATGTGTAGAAGACCTATCCAAAGTTGGCGACGATTCAACGAAACTAGCTGAATCGCTAAGCTTGTTATGCAAGAGTGGTTATCTTTGGAGCTATCGCACCGCTCCTAAAGCAGTCGAGACTGAACAGCCTAGCCTTAATGATATTCTCCTTGAATTCACACATCCGGATTCAATCGATGGCAGAGGATTCGGTGTTCTAATGGGAGCATTGACAGCATATGGGAGAGAGGAGCTACTGAAGGAGCAATTCGGCGAAGCATTCGACGCTATTGTTTGAACCAGTCTGCAACCTTCCAGTGACTTGTTACGGGCCGAATTGATGTCGGGTTTTTGGCCGAATTGGGGGGTGTAGGGATTTGGGGCCTGTTTTGGGCCGTTGGCCGAATTGGTGGGAATTCCGGAGAGACTTTTCGCCGAGGGTGCTGTTTGATTTTGGGGAATCGCTAAAGGGGGGGAATCGCTAAAGGGGACATTGTGCTTATTTCCTAAGGGAATCGCTAAAGGGGACAGTGTGCTTATTTCCTAAAGTAGAATGTCTCCTTTGTGATTCTCCATGCTGAGCACGTCACGAGGACTTTCAGCCGCTGTCTCCTGAGCAACAACCGGTGTCTCGTTCTCAACTTCAACCAAGCTGCTGACTGTCTCTGAACCACATTTCTGAGTACTCTTCTTCACGGGTGGCGTTCCTTTCGAATGAAATTGGTCTTCGTTTGCAAACCAAGTCATCTCGAAATACGCCGCCTCTTTCAACCCTCAACCAAACACAACTTTCGACAGTAACTCTGTTGTAAGAGCAGTCGATCCTTTCGGCCTCCGTCCTTCGTTTGCAAGTTGTCTTGGCGAATGCTACGACACTTGTGATGAGCTCTACGGCGGAACATTTACAGTGCTTCACTGGCTGATTTGTAAGTCTGAATGTAAGAGAACCTGCCAGTCGCTCAACAATCGCGAAATGCCCCGACTTGGGACAACGTCTGTTGTAAATGCCGTCGATACGCGGCGGGAACTTGGAGCTATCGTACGTTTGAGACAGTTTGCAACGTTCCAATGACTACGAGCATTGCGGAATGCTGCGACACCCTTTGTGACCCGGGATGGGAGTATGACAGTGCGCACAAAGGCCCTTGTCCTGGTTTAGAATTCTAATTACATCGGAGAATTTCTGGTGCAACTAATCAGTTTTGATTCGATATCGATGTCAGTGATCACAAAGGCTGTGGGCGTTGCATTTGCGGCACGGTCGAGATACGTTCTTCCGTACCATCTCGTTAAGGGTTTGCAGAATTGCATCGAGTGTGAATCATACTTGGTGTTCCCCGGCTGGAATTCACCGATGTCGCACCTTGAATTGGTGTTGAAACCTCGTGCCGACCTCGATTCTGGAAAGTTCATCGATTTTAAGAGTCAGCCAAAACCGGTATTCTCATCGGACGTATTTCGAGTGCTGGCAAACGCCATGAAACACGTCGAATCAATCGGCTCAACCGGGATTTCCTGTGAATTCCTTTACGCGGGGGTTCTCGATTTCATTAAAGAGCCTCGACCGAGAGATGGTAATTCGTACCTTGAGTGTTGGCGTCGTTTTAATGCTAAGGACAGTGAACAAAACGATACGGGGGACGCCGCTATGCAATGAGATCAAAGGTACCAGTAAAGTCGCTAAAGGGAGATTGCCACTAAAGGCAGGGCAATCGCATGTTCTGACGGCTTGTAAGGACGACGGGGCCGTCGGCTGTCTTAATCTGTTTCAAGATTGGAAGGCGGTCTCCTTCCGGGGTGCAACAGCAACTGAGGTGCAAGGTAGGTGTTGGAGCTTTGTTTGCTTGGTAAATAGATTCTGAATAGCCCGAAGGTCGAATCCATGCATGATCCTCCAATTCCGTGGCCGCCGAGTGTGCCACCGATTGGGGGGCGTCCGACGCCTGGGTTTGAAAAACAGGTTCCCGATTGTGTGCGTCAAAACTTTGAGGGGTTCGTGCAGAGTGCAAAATGACTTCATTCACATTGCTGCTCTTCTTGCTCTTGCGATGAATGTGCTGACTGGGTGTTCATTCACGCAACCGTTACCTGTTGGTTGTTTCCAGTACTTCGCGTTGAAGCATCACAAAGTGGCTGAGCCGTTGGGCTCAAACAATGCAGAGCTTCGTGCCACTTGGAGAATGTTGAACGAAGGAGAGTTAAACGATGCGGTGCTTAACGCAGAATGCCACAGTTCCAAGAATAATCCCCAGAGAGATTGCGAAACCAGAAAGTTGCCACTTCTTGTGCGAGCGACCTTTTGCTTCAGTCAAACTACGGATCCTTTTATGAATTGGCTTCGCACCCTTGGGACATGCGATTTCTACAATTCATGTGGGTCTCATTTTGTGGGGCGGCGGCAGCGCTGGTATACACAATGATTCGAGTATTTCAGAAGCCGTCAGTCTCGCATGCAATTCAAGTGCTCGTCTGGTGTGTATTCGGTCGCGAGTCTGTGCGAAGCAATTCGCCCGGCTCAAGCGGAGATGATGAGTAGCTATTCACCTATTCCGGCTCGGTACGATCAAAGCAACTGCATTTGGTGCAGTCTCGTTCGGCCAACAAGGTCAATGGAATCAGGGGCTACCGCGAATCAGACGATTGAATTCTGAGCTGATCAGACGGTCTACGATGGACTCATATAGCGGCGAATTAATTACGCATCAGCGGAGTAGGTGTATGCAACAACGGGCGTTAATAAGTCAGGCAATTCGCGAAATTGTTTTTTTTTCCACAGTATTCGTCGGATCGCTGGGTCTTCTTCATTTTGTAGAATTCCCCATTCAATTTTTCGGTGCTGCAGATCCGACTCCGGCTAGTGTAGTGTCTTTGAAATGTGGTGAATTATTCGGCGCTGAATTGTGCGTGCGGTGTTGAATGGGTATCTGATTCTTCAAGGAGGATATCCATGCGAGTGGCACCGGCGATCGAGTTGACTGAGGAAGAGCGAACGACGCTGACGAAGTACAGCCGCGGAAGGAACACGCCTGCGAAAATCGTGCTTCGTGCGAAGGTGATTCTGCGAGCGGCCGAGGGGCTTCAGAATAAGGTAATCGCCGCAGAACTGCAGACCGATCCGCAGTTTGTCTGTCGCTGGCGAACTCGCTTTGTCAAAGGACGCCTGAAGGCCATTGAAAAGGATGCACCGCGAAGTGGGCGAAAGCCGTGCCAGAAGGTTGTGAAGATGGTTCTCGACGCGACAACTCAGGAGAAGCCTGCGGGAGCCACGCACTGGAGCGTGCGAACACTGGCGCAGCATCTGGGTGTCAGTCGTTCGGTGGTGCATCGCGTGTGGCGGCAGCACAATCTTCAGCCGCATCGAACGAAGACGTTCAAGGTTTCGAACGATCCGAAGTTTGAAGAAAAACTGCATGATGTTGTGGGTCTGTACCTCAGCCCGCCCGAACACGCGATCGTGCTGAGCGTCGATGAGAAGAGTCAGATCCAGGCACTCAATCGTACCCAGAAGAGCCTGCCAATGTTCCCGGGTCGGCTGCAGACAATGACCCATGACTATAAACGCAACGGGACGACCACTTTGTTTGCCGCGATGAACGTGGCCGATGGCACTGTCCTTGCAGATTTCAAACCGCGGCATCGGCACTGCGAATGGCTTGATTTTCTGAAGACAATCGATGAGACGTTTCCCGACGTCGAACTGCATATCATTTGCGACAACTATGCAACGCATAAGCACAAACGTGTGCGGAAGTGGCTGGCTCGTCACCCCCGATTCCACATTCACTTCACGCCGACCAGCAGTTCATGGCTCAATGTGGTTGAACGCTGGTTCCGCGACCTGACACAGAAGTGCATCCGCCGAGGATCGTTCAACAGCGTTGCCCAACTCGAAGCCGCAATCTGGGACTACCTCGATCAGACCAACAACGCACCAGAGCCTTTCACCTGGACAGCCAATCCCGATGACATCCTCGCAAAAGTTGCCCGAGCTCGAGCGGTACTCGATAAATCACAAACTGAGTGAGACACTACACTAGATTGGAAGGCTGGATTAATTCCCGGTCAGTCTGAGGAATATGTCCATGTGGTTGATCCACACTTAGCGTCTCGCTCGGCTGACGAACAGTGCATCCTCGCAACTGAGTTTCTGAAAACGCACCGCACCGTTCTACTGGAACTAAATCAGTTAACACGGAATCGCCGAATTGGACTACAACTGAGCTTCTCATTTGCAGGTGTTCAAGCTGCGACTGCATTCCCTGTTGACTGTCATCTCCTAGAGCTGCTGTCTGAACTAGATACAGAGCTTGTAGTGTGTTTTTCTGTTCAATCATTAACAGAGGTCTACTTCAATTCATAATTCTTAAGAGTTACGATGAACTCTACACGCACGACGGCCTGTAAAGACTGGATGATCAGCAACGAGGCACACTCAACGGTACGAATACGGCCGGCCATCACCAGCGGGACGTTCGAACAGCAGTGGACGCTCGATCCCACGGGCAACTGGTCTTCGTTCAAGGAAGACAGCAACGGTGTCGGTACCTTCGATCTGGTACAGTCTCGTTCGGCCAACAAGGTCAATGAAATCACGGGCATCAGCAACACGACCGGTACGGCATGGGCGACTCCGGGGTACGATGCGGCGGGCAATATGACAGGCCTGCCGGATGCCGGAGAAAGCACACCGGTCGGTTCCAACCCGGCGTGGGTGCCTCTGGTGGAAACACAGTGGAATACGCTGACAGAAGCCCAGTGGTCGGCGATGACGGAGAACTATTCGTCGGTGCCCAAACAAATGCAGGCTCAGTACGATGCATGGAACCGCTTAGTGTCCGTTCGTGACGGTGCCAGCCCGGTTGTTGAAAACACGTACGATGCCCGAGGCTACCGCATCGCCAAAGCCACCTACACCAACGGCACGCTGGATGAAACGCGTCACTACTACTACACGCCCGGCGGGCAGTGCGTGGAAGAACGAGTCGACAGCAATTCCACCGCCAACCGGCAGTACGTCTGGGGTCTGCGGTACATCGATGACCTCGTCCTGCGTGACCGAGACACCGACGGCAACGGCACACTGGACGAACGCCGCTACGGTCTGCAGGACGGCAACTGGAACATGATCGCCCTCACCGGCACCACCTCCACCGTCACCGAACGCTTCGCCTACTCAGCCTACGGCTCCCCAGTATTCCTGAACGCCAGCGGAGCCGTGCAGAGCTCCTCCGCATCGAAGTTCGAAACGCTCTACGCCGGCTACAAATACGACCTCGACCACCCACAGATCTACTACGTCAGGAATCGTTTCCTCCTGCCGCAAATTGGAACGTGGAACAGACGCGATCCGCTCGGGTATGTCGATGGGATGGGCTTGTATGTGTATGGACATTCCGCCCCTTCTCTAGCATTAGATCCTCTTGGGTCGCAGGCATTTTTGCCATTGACCGATCCATATGGGAGGCCATGGAACCCCGTGACTGGAGAGGTGGTGTCGACGGGCAGATCAGAAGTTATGTCGGCCGGCAGATCAGAAGAATGCCCAGCGAAGAAGGCAGAAGCCATTCGAAATCGCCAATTACAATACTCTTGCAAATGCGGCTGGATAGATTGGACGCACGCAGGTGGTCCAGATCCAAGCAAGCCTGGAAACGGTTTACTTGAAGCTCAGCAGCTAATAGCAAAGATTCGCGAGATCGGGAGACAATCGAGAGGAGGACGAGGAACTGTCTGTTTCGGGACATCCCAACAAAAGGCAGCAGGACCATTTGTCGCCCGAACCGGTGTAAATATGTGCTTCTACGTGTTCACAGGTCTCTCCGAGAACGAAATACTTTGTGCGGCATGGGGAATCTTCAGTATGGTAATGGAGACGTTCGAGAAGCACCAGGGAAACAATCCTGTGTCAAATAGCTCCGGATACAGTCCAGAAGATCTTCCTTCGGATGTGTTGATGTTTCATCGCGCAAATCGAGGTTCAGAATGTTCACCAGATTACATCCGATCACTATGTCAAGCGGAGACAGATATTGAAACAAACCTACGGTACTGCGCAGCTTTCGATTGGGATCAGAAGAATTTGCATTGGAACTTTCCTGTATCGTGCGGCGCTGCTGCCAATGCATGCGGTGGTTCGTCAGAACCTCAACCTCTGCCCACTCAACTGCAAGCACCGCGGTGCGATCCAGATGGACAGGGAGAGAACTGGGGCCCAACCGGACGACAGTACATTGGGATTTACCCTGAAACACTTGGCAGGTAATTGTGATGCAATATGAGTTTTTTCGATGGTTGCATTTTCTGTCTTTGGCAGGACTGCTAGTCGGATGTGCGCGGAGTGAAGTCGCGCGGTTTCAATCATCCGATGGCGCTGTTTCGATTCTCATAATTGATCCTGTTGAATGTGATCAAGTAAGGAGTTTCAGCGGTCACGTCCAGGGAGTGCAGCTGCCACCGGATGAACCCGGGGTTGTCGGACTTGGCGATGCTCTTTGTCATCTGTCGTTTGATCCCTCGGATTATATCTGGATTGATAGACCAGAATGGTGCGCGCTATTATCCAGGTACGCTGTTGAGAATGTTGATGTGCGATCAAGCGTTTACTGTGTTGTCGATAGAAAGGAGTCAAGAATCCTGAGAAGTTTTGAGGAATGCACTCCAGAAATTCGGAATGGATTGATAGAAGCTTTTAAGTAGAGCCATGCTAGGCAGGCCGTAGAGAGATCATTCTACTTGGGATGCTCGCAGTTCGGCACATGGTGGGACGGTGAACACGTCGACGACTCCGAAAGTTCAGTACAGCTACGAGAGCGGTTCGTCGAACACGATCCGTATCACGGGCATGACGTACCCGAACGGTCGCAATGTGGTGGATGACTACGGCACCTCCGGCAGCATCAATGATGCGTGCAGTCGCATTCAGGCGATGAAAGATTCGGGAGCCGGTTACAATCTGGTGTCGCACGAATATCTGGGAGCCTCCGCGTTTGTGAACGCTCAGTACGGTCAGAACAGCGTGCAGTGGACGCTGTACGGCAGTTCCAATGATCCGGCGACGGGCGACATTTATTCGGGTCTTGATCGGTTCGGACGGATTGACAACTGCCTGTGGAAATCCGGCACCACGACACTGGCTCAGATTCAATACGGCTACGATCGAGCCTCCAATCGCATCTGGCGTAAAGACGGTGTGCTCACCGGTTACGATGAACTCTACACGTACGACGGCCTGTATCGACTGAATGATCAGCAGCGAGGCACGCTCAACGGCACCAACACCGCCATCACCAGCGGGACGTTCGAACAGCAGTGGACGCTCGATCCCACCGGCAACTGGTCTTCGTTCAAGGAAGACAGCAACGGTGTCGGTACCTTCGATCTGGTACAGTCTCGATCAGCCAACAAGGTGAATGAAATCACGGGTATCAGCAACACGACC